>DATFKK010000061.1 GCA_035268685.1 Candidatus Krumholzibacteriia bacterium
CGTGAAGCGGTCGAAGGGGATCTCGACGTCGGTCCAGGTGTCCGGGGCCTCGAAGGGAGCCGCGTAGTGCTGCCACGGGCGGCGGGTGTCGTCGGTGCGCAGGTGCACGTAGTAGCCGTCGCCGTTGCCGCGCACCCGTAATCGAATGGCGCGGTACGCGCTCGCGTCGAGCGGCCCGCCGCTGCCGTCCAGCGGCAGGGCGACCTGCACGAAGCCGCCGTTGTTCTCCAGGCGCACCTCGCCGCTCATGTGCAGGTGCGGGGTGTCGGCGTCGCCGCGGCGCTCGACGCTCATGTCGCTCACCCCGCCCATGACCCGGTCGGTGAAGCCGGTCCAGCGCGCGCCCCAGGTCGACACGCCCAGGGAATCTCCGAAGTCGTCGAGTACGAGCGGGGGAACGGTCATGGCGGATCCGATCACCAGGAGCAGCAGGGCGGTGAACACGACGGGACACTCCTCGGTCCGGGGTCTCCCGTCGAGTTCGGCGCGACGTCGGCGGCGGATGCGCCGGCGACGCCGGCTACACCGGCCAGCTCACGAAGAGCGAGACGCGCATCGCCCGCAAGGTCTTCAGGTCGTCGTCGTAGCCGTCCGGGAGCTGCGGCCGGTTCGCGCGGTAGGTGGCGTCGAAGTCGGTGACCGCGTCGTCGGCCGTGTACGGTTGCCCGTCGAGCTCGATGTGGTAGCCGCCGATGTTGAGCCACTTCTGCCGAATCGGATCCCAGATGCACATGCTCTCGTCCGCGTTCGTGGCCGCTGCTACGCGTCCGCCCCGGACGTGGTTGCCGAGATGCTCGCCCGCCAGGGCCAGGACGTCGGCCGGTTCCACGTCTCCGTAGGCGTCGGGCCGAAGAACCGTCGTCGGGGTCACCGTGCCGGAGTAAGGCGACCGGAAACTCCGGTCCTGCCGCCAGACGTCGAAGTTCGCGGCGAAGTCCCGCGCCGCGGCCCGTTTGAATTCGGGGCTGCGTTCGAGGCGATGCGCGCTGTCGTTCAGCGAGGAACAGTCGTAACCGAGATCGCAGTGGACGAGTTCGGGCCGGAAGGTCGTCATGTCGGAATCCGATGCGACGAAGAACGGGAGCCTCCGACGCAACAGTCTGCGCCCTGATCGTTCCGTGGAATGGAACGATCAGGGCGATGGCCCACGATCGAGAGGCCGGAGCGCCGTGAGCGGATCCAGGCTGCGGACGCACCGGAAGCCGACGTATCGGCCCGGCGTGAAAGCCTTCTCGATGGGGAGCATGAGTTGTGTCGTCGCCAGCTCGGCTTCGATCGTCCAGCCCGCGCTGATGGCGATCTTCCTGTCGGAATCGACCTCCAGACGCCCGGTCTCGGGGTCTGCCGTTCGCCAGCTGGCGTCGATCCATTCCTGGACCGAGCCCAGGAGATCGAGCACGCCGTCCTCGCTGCGGTCGGAGGGATGGGAGCCGACCGGTGGTACGTTCTGGGTGAACAAGCCATCGTCGACACCACTCATCGCAAGAGTTCGGTCGCCTCGACGGCCCACGACCGCGAGCACCTCGAGCGATTCCGGCGGAACGTCGGCGCGGTACCGTGTCCAGGGGAGTTCGTTCCCGACGGTTCCCCCGACCGCGCGCTGGAACTCCTTGAGCGTCGGAAGACGTTTGCCGGCCCATTCCGCGTACGCCCGGGCGTCGGTCCAGGAGACCATGACCATGGGTCGGTCCTTCAGCGACGACAGGCCCGAGTCCTCCCAGTCCTTCGGCAGCGGATGTCCCGTCGCCTCGTGGAAACGGAGGTAGTCGCCGATCGTCACCTCGGTGCGGTCCATGGCGAACACCGGGCCGGTCCACGGCTCGCGGACCATGGCATCGGTGTCGGGCGGCCAGTGTTCCACCACGAAACGGCCGCCCGGAATGCGCACCATGCCGTCGAGCACCCCGGTCGTGTCCACGAGGGTCGCGTGGAACTCCACCTGCCGCGCGCCATCGGTCGCGTCGGGGGGCGGGATCTCGCGGGAGAGTTCGGCCAGGGCACCGTCGTCGCCCGCGAACACGAAGCGCACGAGTCCGGGGTCGAGCGACGTCCGCACCGGTGTGGTGCCGAGTTCGAGCGGCTCGTCGTACTCGCCCGTCCCGACGTTCCAGGGGCGGACCCAGGTCCGCGTTCCGCTCGGTTCCGACGTCAGCACGACGGGCGTGCGGGTCGTCGGGTCGCGGCTCGCGCCCGTCCACCAGGCCACGCCCACGGCCAGCAGCAGGATGGCGGCGGCGGCGAGGGGACGTCGACGACGGGCCACGAACCGGCGGGCGCGTTGCAGTGCCGACGGAGGCCGGGTCTCGATCCTCCCGCCGCGCGCGAAGGCCCGCAGGTCGCGCGCCATGGCGTCGATCGAGACGTACCGGTCGTCGGGTTTCTTCTCCATCGCCTTCAGGCAGATCGTCTGCAGGTCCCGCGGCACGTCGGGGCGCAGGCGCCGGGGCGCGGTCGGCTCGCCCTGGCGGATGTCGCGCGCGACGTCGAGTGCCGAGTCGCCGAGGAAGGGGCGCCGGCCGGTCAGCAGTTCGTAGAGCACCACTCCGAGCGAGTAGACGTCGGTGCGATGGTCGATCTCGTGGCGGCGCCCCAGGAGCTGCTCGGGGCTCATGTACTGGATCGTGCCCGTCACGTCACCCGAGCGGGTGGGGCCCTCGGCCTCGAGGTCGCGGGCCAGGCCGAAGTCGGTGAGCCGTGGATGGCCCTGGCGGTCGATCAGCACGTTCGCCGGTTTGACGTCGCGGTGGATCACGCCGTGGTCGTGGGCATGGGCCAGGCCGTCGGCGATCCGGGCGACGAAGTCGGCGATCGCGCGCGGATCGTCCGGGTCGGGTCCGAGCCCCCGCCGGCGGTCGACGACCATCTCGTCGGCCACGTTCGAGCCCTCGACGAAGGGCATCACCAGGTAGTGGGTGCCGCGCTCGGTGCCCGAGCGCAACAGCGGGACGATCGAGGGGTGGTCGAAGCGCTGCATGCGCTCGGCCTCGCCCTCGAAGCGCACCAGACCGGTGCCACTGCTGGCCAGACCGAAGAACAGCAACTTCAGGGCGACGACGTCGTCGGTGCTCGTGTCGATTCCGCGGTAGACGGTCCCCGTGCCGCCGTGGCCGATCTCGGTGGTGAGACGCACACCGCCGAGGACGTCGAAGGGCAGGTTCCCGTCGGCCTGTTCCTCGCTCACGTCGAGGAAGTCGCCGGCGGCCTCGAGGTGGCGGAGCAGGCTCTCGACCTCGGTGCGCGTGGCGGCATCGAGCTCGTCGAGGCGGCGAATGCGCTCGCTCGGGCTCAGATCGAGCACGGCTTCGAAGATCTCGCGGACGCGTCGGGACTCGCTCACCATGAACTCCGGAGAGGGACCAACTCCGAACTCTGCCTGCTCCGGCGCGTGGGATCAAGTGTGACTCCGTGCAGTCGATCGTTGCCGGGTCGGTTGCCTTCGCGCATGCTGCGCCGTCGTGAACCTCTTGTTCGGATCGAATCTCTCGCAGTGGGGTGGCGGTGAGAAGTGGATGCTCACCGCCGCCGAGGCGATGGCCGAGCGGGGCCATCGCGTTTCACTGTGTGCGCCCACCGGATCCGAACTGCTCGCGCGGGCGCCGGCGTCGATCGAGACCTTCGCCGTGGACTTCGTCCGCGATTTCGATCCGGTGTCGTTCCTGCGCGTGTGGCGCCATTGCCGCCGGCGGCGGATCGACGTCTTCTGCCTGAACATGGACCGCGTGCTGCGCGTGGGCGGTCTGGCGGCGCGGCTGGCCGGCGTGAGGGCGGTGATCCCGCGCCGCGGCAGCGAGTTCCCCCTGAAGGGCCACCTGAACTACCGCTTCCAGTACCAGGTGGTGGCGACCGCGCTCGTCGTCAACTCGCGCGCGACCGAGCGCACGCTGTGCCGCGACATCGACTGGAGGCCGCGCGGACGCGTGCACGTGCTGCACAACGGACTCGACCTGCGTCCGTACCAGAACCCCCGGCCGCGGCACGAGGTCCGCGCCGAACTCGGCCTGGCCGACGACGACCTCGTGGTGTTGAACGTCGGCGAGCTGACCACGCGCAAGAACGCGGCGCTGCTCGTGTCCGTGGTCCCGGACCTGCTTACGGAGTTCCCGCGGCTGCGTGTGCTGCTGGTGGGCGAGGGCGATCAACGCCACGCCCTGCAGCAGCAGATCGAGGCGCTGGACGTGGGCGATCACGTGCGCCTGCTCGGTTTCCGGCGTGACGTGGCCGACCTGCTGAACGCGGGCGACTTGCTGGCCCACACCGCCCACGTCGAGGGCTTCGGTTTCGCCGTGGCCGAGGCCATGGCCTGCGGCCTCCCCACGGTGGTCACGAACGCCAGCAGCCTGCCCGAGGTGCTCGAGGAGGGCGTCACGGGCTTTGCCTTCGCCGACGACGACGCCGACGGCCTGCGCGCGGCCCTGCGTCGCTATCTCGCCGATCCCGCACTGCGCCGCGAGCACGGCGAGGCCGGCCGCCGCCGGGTGCACACGCACTTCGAGCTGGGCGCGAAGATGGACGAACTCGAGCGGATCCTCGAACTCGAGACCGGCCGTCGTGGATCGTGACCGATCACACCGCCCCGCGGCGTGCTTCCAGTTGGCTGCGGATCTCCTGGGCCCGGTCCTCGGTGATCTCGAACCGGTAGATCGCCCACAGAGCGATCGCCGAGGTCAGAACGGGGACGAAGATGTCGAACAGCCGCATGAGCAGAATGGTGCGCTCGGTCTGGTCGACACCGAGATCGACGTCGAAGCCGGTGAAGTTCAGGAGGTACCCGCTCAGCGCCAGCGCGGCCGAGAGGCCCAGCTTGATCATCCACCAGAAGATCGATCCGAACATGCCCTCGCGGCGTTCGTGGGTCTCGAGTTCGTCGGCGTCACACACGTCGGCGATCATCGCCGGCACGAGCGTGAACAGACTGGCGAGCCCGAACGAGATGAAGGGCTGCGGGACGAGGACCAGCCACGGCATGTCGGGCCGGTAGCACACCCACTTGAGCAGGAAGCCCAGCATCGACATCGAGATTCCGAAGAGCAGCGCCTTGCGCTTGCCGATGCGCGTGCCGAGCCAGGTCATGCCGGCCACGATCAGGAAGTTCGCCACGGCGCCGGAGGTGCCAGCCCACCCGAACCACTTGGCGCCGGCGATCTGGTCGCCCTCGGCCACGTGGTAGATGATCACGTACTGCTGGAAGGCCGCGACCATCATGAACCCGTTGAAGACCAGGAACGCGGTCAGACAGAGCTTCTGGAACGGGCGTGACCTGAGCGTCACGCCGA
Organism: Candidatus Krumholzibacteriia bacterium; assembly: GCA_035268685.1. NCBI lineage: Bacteria > Candidatus Krumholzibacteriota > Candidatus Krumholzibacteriia > Candidatus Krumholzibacteriia bacterium. The sequence continues at coordinate 5,274 of DATFKK010000061.1, forward strand.
AGCCCGAGAAGAACGCCTTCAGGCTCTCGACGAGTCCCGGGCGCGGATGGGCGGCGGCCTCGGTCCGGGCCACGTCCGCCATGCGCTCGCGCAGGAAGATCGCGGGCAGGATTCCCAGCCCGATCGTCACTATGCCGATCACCACGGCCAGCCCCAGCGCACCCTCCACCTGATCCGGCTCGCCCAGTTCGTTCTGGAAGATCTCCCCCGAATTCATGATCCACAGGAACCACGGCGCCGCCGTGAACGCGATCTGCCCGATGAAGTTCTGGGTGCCCATCACGCGCGTGCGTTCGTGGTAGTCGGGCGTGAGCTCGTATCCCAGCGCGACCCAGGGCGTGGCGAACATCGTGTACGCGGCGAAGAACACGATCGAGACCACGAGGAAGTACCAGAAGTACCACATCTCGCCCTTGCCCTCGGGCAGGGCCCAGAGCACGACGAACAGGATCGCGGCCAGGATCGCCCCGGCGAAGATGAACGGACGCCGGCGGCCCCAGCGTGTGCGCGTGTGGTCGGAGATGTAGCCCATCACCGGGTCGGTGAAGGCGTCGGTCAGCCTCGGGAGCGCGCCGAGCAGGCCGACCAGGAACGGGTTCACGCCGAAGCCCAGGTTCAGCACGATCATCATGCCGCCGGTGGCCGCGCCCAGCAGGTTGTTCACGAAGGCGCCGAGGCCGTAGACGATCCGCTGTGAGAAGGGGATCCGGTCCTCGGGGGCCGTGGCGCGTTGGGCGGGGTTCATGGGCGAACGTCCTGGGACGGGGAATGGGGCGCCGATCTTTGTACGACTGCCGAACAAAGTTGCCCGAGACGGGCGCTGCGGTCAACGGGTTTTCCGCGGGGCAGGAGGTCGGTGGCGAGCTGCGTCCACGAAAGGGCGACGGACAGGTGAAGAACCAGCAACGTGATCGGCAACCAACGGATCATGGATTGCGTCCTCGCCGCCGCATGGCATGATCGATCGGCGCGGGTCGTCGCCACGGTCCGTGCCTGCCGTGATCGCGTTCACGGCAGACCCCCAGCCCGGGATCCTCGCCATGACCAGCGATACCACCAGCGTCCTCGTGACCTTCGTCCTCTATCTCGTCGTGATGCTGGGGATCGGCTGGTACTTCTACAACCGCACCCGGAACCTGTCCGACTACATCCTCGGCGGCCGCGGGCTGAACCGCTGGGTCGCGGCGATGAGCGCGCAGGCCTCGGACATGAGCGGCTGGCTGCTGCTGGGTCTGCCCGGCTTCGCCTACCTGGCCGGACTCGAGGCGCTGTGGATCGCGCTGGGCCTCGGCGTGGGCACGTACCTGAACTGGCGTTTCGTGGCGCGGAGGCTGCGCGACTACACCGAGGCTTCGGGCGATTCGATCACCCTGCCCGACTACTTCGAGTCGCGCTTCCGTGACCACTCGAAGATCCTGCGCATCGTCGCCGCGGTGTTCATCCTGATCTTCTTCATGATCTACACGTCGAGCGGGTTCGTGGCGGGTGCGAAGCTCTTCGAGACGGTGTTCGGCTTCTCCTACACGTCGGCCCTGGTCATCGGCGTGCTGGTGATCATCGTCTACACCTTCCTGGGTGGCTTCATGGCGGTCAGTTGGACCGACCTGATCCAGGGCTCGCTCATGTTCGTGGCCATCATCGCCGTCCCGCTCTTCGGGATGTCGCTCAGCGGTGGATTCGGCGGGACGTTCCGAACGGTCCTCGACATCAATCCCGAGTTGCTCGACGTGCTCAGCAGCGCCGACGGCACCTTCATCGGCGTGATCGCGATCGTGTCGTCGTTGGCGTGGGGACTGGGCTACTTCGGGCAGCCGCACATCCTGGCGCGCTTCATGGCGATCCGGGACCCGAAGCAGATCACCGACGCGCGGCGCATCGCCATGGTCTGGGTGACCATCAGCCTGCTGATGGCCGTGATCGTGGGCATCGTCGGCCGCGCCGGCCTACCGCAGGACCTGGCCGGTGCCGACAGCGAGCGGGTGTTCATGCTGTTGATCGATGCCGTGTTCCATCCACTGCTCGCGGGCGTAATGCTGTCGGCGATCCTGGCCGCGGTGATGTCGACGGCCGACAGCCAGTTGCTCGTGTCGTCGAGTGCCCTGACCGAGGACCTGTACAAGGTCCTGCTGCGCCGCGACGCGAGCCAGCGTGAGCTCGTGTGGGTGAGCCGGGGCGCCGTGATCGCCATCGCGTTGATCGCGTTCAGCATCGCCATGGATCCCGAAAGCAAGGTGCTCGAGCTGGTGAGTTACGCCTGGGGCGGATTCGGCGCGACCTTCGGACCGATCATTCTGCTGTCGCTGTTCTGGCGTCGCATGACGCGCATGGGCGCCCTGGCCGGGATCCTCGCCGGCGGCGTGACCGTGATCTGGTGGAAGAACCAGACCGGCGGGATCTTCGACCTGTACGAGATCGTCCCGGGCTTCCTGATCTCGATCGCCGCGATCGTGGTCGTGAGTCTGGCCGGTGCGCCGCCGAGCGAGGAGATCCAGGAGGAGTTCGAGCGGGTGCGGGGGCGCGTCTAGGCGCGGTGTGCGCATGCTCGGACTCAGAGGGTCTTCAGGAAAGCAATGAGATGGTCCCGCTGGACCTCGGTGAGGCGGTCCGCGAACGAGGGCATCTGGTCATAGGGTTGGACGAGCTGACTCCGAACGTTCTCGGCGGTCGCGGGTCGTCCGCTCGCGGGGAGCGTCTCACGGTCGAACAGTCCCTCGAGACCGGGTCCCACGCGAAATTCCCGCTTGCGGAGGAAGTGACACTGCACGCAGCCCTTGTCGACGTAGAGACGAGCGCCCTTCTGTGAGGGCGTCACCGCCGGAGCAACGGCGGACACCCTGAACACGGCCGCAGCGCCGATCGCGGCCAGGACGACCGCAGTGACCACGGCCGTCGTGTGTCTCAGTCGCGTTCGTCGCATGGCCCTTCCTTCAATCGAGGAACGAGAAGATCTCGATCCGGATCCGTGAATCCGGCACGCCCAACTCGTGGAGGCTCGCAATGACTGCGGACCTCAAGGGTGTCGGCCCACATACGTAGAACACCTCGCTCTCGGGCTGGTTTCCGCAGATCTCGCGGAGCAGCGACGTATCGACGTGTCCGCGTCGTCCTGTCCACTCGTCGCCGGGTCGGCTGAGGACATGGGTGACTCGAAGTCGTGGATGCTCGCCGGTGGCCATCTCGTCGATCTCGCCGCGGAAGACGATGCTCGACTCCGTGCGGTTCGCATAGACGAGCCGGACGGATCGTTCGTCACGGGTGTCGCGCATGTGACGGAGCATGCTCATCAGTGGCGTGATACCGATTCCACCGGCGACGAAGACCAGGTCCCGTTCTTCCGGATGCAGAACGTAGGAATAGCGACCGAAGGGGCCGTGGACGGCTGCCGTGTCGCCCACGCGCGTCTCCCCGATCGTGCTCGTGAAGTCGCCCACCGCCTTGATCGTCGAAGCGAGGTGGTCGGTGGTCGGGCTCGAAGAGATCGTCCAGTGATGTTCTTCGACGGGGAGTTCACGGCCCCGGAAGAAGGTGACGAAGTGGAACTGACCCGGCAGGTAGTCCAGCGGCGGCAGGCCCTCCGGCGGGGTGAATTCGATCGTCCACACGCCGTCGGCCTCCGGACGTACGGCGCTCACCCGGTAGGGGCGCCCGGCCAGCCACCACGGCCGGACGAAGCGGTGCACGACGTACGTCCCGAGAGCGACCGCGGTCACGATGATCCATGTCACCTGGAGCGGGAAGAGGCGAAGGTCCTGTCCCCACGCCCACGCGTGGACGGCGGCCCCGACGAGAACGAGCGGTCCGAGGATGTCGTGCAGGAGACGCCAGTGCTCGAAGTCGAGCGCCACTCGCCTCTGGAACACGCTCAGGAGGACGTTGAGCAGGAGGAGGACGAGCGCGGCCTTGCCCAACCATACGGCCCATGGTTGATCCAGTCCCAAGAGCAGGTCGGTGCCTGCACCACCTGCGGCCAACAGGAGCGGGTGCGCCACGATGAGCGCGGTTGCGAGGATCGCCATGTGCCGGTGGAAGCGGATGAGGATGTCGAAACCGAACGGGCGCTCGATCCAGCGTATGCGCGCCGCCAGCAGGAACTGCAGGGCCAGCAATGCGAATCCCGCGAGGGCACAGAAGCGTCCGAGCTCGTAGACCACACTTCGCGGCATCAAGCCGAGCAGTGCGGCCAGGACGACCGGGCCGACCGCCAGGAGCACGTACGCGACGATGCGCACCAGCCCGGGAATCATGGTCGAAGCCTTCGGTTCATCGCTCACTCCGGCTGCTCGTCGTCGCGCGGTCGCAGGATCGGGCCCACGCGGCCCTCGGTCCGCTCCTTCCGGATCGTCGCGTCCGGGCCGAAGGGGTGTCCACCGAAGCCGTGTCGCATCATGGCGACCGCGCGTGCCCAGTGCTGGGTCTCGTCACGCGACGCGAAGAGTTGCATCACTGCCTGGCTGATCACCGGGATCGGTCGTTCCTGGGCCATGGCATCGCTCACGAGCCAGTTCACCTCGCCGGTGTCCTCCACGTAGGCCGGTACCGATTCCAGACCGCCTCGTTCTCTGTACTCGCGTTCCATGAGATCCACGAGCCAGGAACGGATCACCGAACCGTGACGCCAACAGTGGAGTACGTCTGCCACGGGAAGTGGGTCGCGATGATGCGCGAGCAGATCGACTCCCTCGGCGATCGCCTGGAGCATCCCGAACTCGATACCGTTGTGCACCAGCTTGACGAAGTGCCCGGCACCGGAAGGACCCGCGTGCACATAACCGCCTTCGACCGCCAGTGCACGAAGGATCGGCTCGACGCGCGCGACTGCGTCATCGTCGCCACCGACCATGAAACACGCCCCTTCCCGCGCTCCGTCGACACCGCCACTGGTGCCGATGTCGACGAGACGAATGTCTCGTTCGGCCAGACGTTCGCTCCGCCGGACCGAGTCGCCCCAGTACGAGTTGCCGCCGTCGGCGACGATGTCGCCCGGCTCGAGGTGCTCGACGAGACCGTCGAGGACGTGATCGACGAGGGATCCCGCCGGGACGTACAGGAAGACGGCACGCGGGCGCGCAAGACTGCGGAAATCCCCCATGTGTTCCGTCGCGATCACCCCGAGCTCACGGAGGTCGTCGGGCACGCCGTGGACGTCGTGTCCGACCACCTTCATCCCTTTGCGAGCGGCCTGTAGAGCGATGCCGCCACCCATTCGTCCGAGACCCACGACCCCGAATTCTTGTTCCTGAATGGCCACGAGCGCCTCCTTTCGCCAGAACGAAGATCGGTCGCACGGGTCGCCTCCAAGGCCCGTGTCGTCGCACGCGTCCACTGTATGCCGCCTGTCAACCATCTCGTGGCGAAGCGGCGGTCGCATTGGCGTCGGCGGCGCCCTGTTCCTAAGGTGCGATTCGGAGCCGATTCACGGGAGGTATTGATGTCCTATCTCGCCATCGAGGACCACGGTGTGATCGGAGACCAGCACACGGTGGCGCTGGTCGGTCTCGACGGGACCATCGACTTCCTCTGTTTTCCCCACTTCGATTCACCGAGCGTGTTCGCGTCGTTGCTCGACGACGAGAAGGGTGGCAGCTTCCGCCTGGCTCCGTCACACGAGACGACCTCGGTCAAGCAACAGTACTTCCCCGATACGAATGTTCTCATGACCCGATTCTTCTCGGCGGAGGGAATGGCGGAGATCATCGACTACATGCCGTGCGCCGAGTGCGGTCAGGAGCACGCGATCTATCGGCGGGCACACGTCATCCGGGGCGAGGTGGACTTCCACATGCGCTGTGCCCCACGCTTCGACTACGCGCGTGCCGATCATCGGATCGAGCGGCGCTCGGATGGCGTGGAGTTCCATGGTGAGGACGAAGCGGGGACCACGCTGCAATTGCGCTCGAGCGTCCCGGTCGAGACCGATGGGCCCGATGCCACCGCCGGCTTTCGTCTGCGGGCCGGGCAGACCGCGGACTTCGTGCTGTCGGAGGTCGGCGAGATCCCGCCGACGGGCGAAGACCTCCCGATCTGGTGCGATCAGCTCTTCGATGCCACGGTCGAGTACTGGCGCAACTGGGTTCGTCGGAGCGCGTACCACGGACGCTGGAAGAACATGGTCGACCGGTCTGCGCTGACACTGAAACTGTTGTCTTCGCGACCGACCGGTGCCTTCGTCGCTGCACCGACCTTCGGGCTTCCCGAGCGGGTCGGTGGCGATCGGAACTGGGACTACCGCTACGCCTGGATACGCGACTCGTCGTTCACGCTCTACGCGCTGATCCGTCTGGGTTATCGCGAGGAGGCGGTGAACTTCATCCAATGGCTGGTGGACCGCACCTGCGAGATCGGACCCGGGGACACGCTTCAGATCATGTACGGGCTCGACGGACGCCGCCGCCTTCCCGAGACACGGCTCGACCATCTCGAGGGCCATCGCGGCTCGAGGCCCGTTCGGATCGGCAACGATGCCTACGATCAGCTCCAGCTCGACATCTACGGGGAGTTGATGGACTCGTGCTACTTGTTCGACAAGCACGTCGAGCCGATCTCCTACGAGCTCTGGCAGGACCTCGTGCAGCTGATCGAGTGGGTACGGGCGAACTGGGACCGGGCCGACGAGGGGATCTGGGAGGTGCGCGGCGGACGTCGGCATTTCCTGCATTCCCGCCTCATGTGCTGGGTCGCGGTCGATCGAGCCATCCGTCTGGCGCGCAAACGGTCACTCCCTGCCGACCTCGACGGTTGGCTCGACACACGTGACACGATCTATCGCCAGATCCACGACGAGTTCTTCGATGCCGACCTCGGCATCTTCACCCAGACCCGCAACGGTAGTGCACTCGACGCGTCGACTCTCCTCATGCCGCTGATGCGCTTCATGGCTCCCACCGATCCACGTTGGTCGTCGCATCTCGATGCCGTCCAGTCGGACCTGGCCGAGGACGCGCTCGTCTATCGCTATCGCACGGAGCGCGGGGTCGAGGACGGAATGGAGGCCGGTGAGGGCACCTTCACGATGTGCTCCTTCTGGTACGCCGAGTGTCTCGCGCGCGCGGGTCGTCTGCCAGATGCTCGTCTCGCCTTCGAGAAGGCGCTCGGATTCGCCAATCACGTCGGTCTGTACTCGGAGGAACTCGGGTCCTGCGGTGAACACCTGGGCAACTTCCCGCAGGCGTTCACTCACCTCGGACTGATCAGCGCCGCCTACCACCTGGATCGTGCCCTCTCCGGTTCCGGCTGGAGGGCGTGAGCGTCGAGGCGATGCAGAAAGGATCGGACATGAATGGACGTACATCAGATGCTCGGGACTCGGGCCGTGAGGGCCTCCCGTCGCACATTCCCGGAACCGTCACCCCGCGGGAGCCTCTGGGCGAGATCCTGAAGGGCCAGAAGGCCCTGGTGACCGGCGGTACCAGCGGGATCGGTCGGGCCGTGGCCCTGGCTCTCGCCGAAGCCGGTGCGGATGTGGCCGTGAATCACCTCTCCGACTCCGAGGCGGTCGCCGAGGTCGTCGACGCCCTCGAGGCAGCCGGGGCAACAGCCTTGTCGGTGCAGGGCGACGTCTCGAGCGAGGAAGACGTCGAGCGAATGATCTCGGAGAGTTGCGATGCCCTGGGCACGATCGACATCCTCGTCAACAACGCCGGGATCCAGAAAGATGCTCGCTTCGCCGACATGACGCTCGACGAATGGAACGACGTCATCGGGGTGAATCTCACCGGTCAGTTCCTGTGTGCGCGGGCTGCGGTCCGCGAGTTCCTCGCCCACGGCGACCGAACGGAAGTCTGTGCGGCCGCCGGGAAGATCATCGGCATCAGCTCGGTGCACGACGTCATTCCCTGGGCAGGCCACGTCAACTACGCGGCCAGCAAGGGTGGGGCGCAGCTCATGATGAAGAGCATTGCCCAGGAGTTGGCACCGTACCGGATCCGGGTGAACTCGGTCGCCCCGGGGGCCATCCGTACGCCGATCAACGAGCAAGCCTGGCGCGACCGGGACGACTACGAGGAGCTCGTACGGTTGATCCCGGCCGGTCGGATCGGAGAGGCCGAGGACGTCGCCCGCGCGGTGGTCTGGCTCGCGTCGGACCACGCGGACTACGTCACCGGAGCCACGCTGTACGTGGACGGCGGGATGCAGCTGTATCCGGGCTTCAGCGAAGCCGGTTGAGGGGTGGCTGGAGGGATCCCACCTCCACCGGGTTCGACGGGTCGTTGCTCCACTCGAACCATCCGCCGTCGAACACCGCCACGTCGGGCCATCCCTGGAACCAGGCGTTGAAGAAGGCCTCGCTGCCCCGCCAGCCCGTGCCGCAGTAGAAGGCGGTGCGGCGGCCGGGTGCGAGCCCGGCGGCGGTCCACGCCGCGGAGACCTCGTGGAACTCGCGCGTGGTGTGGTCGAGATTGCGGTAGTTCTCCATGTGGTAGGCGTCGCTGCCGCAGTGTCCGAACACGGCCCCGGGGATCCGCCCGCGCCGCTCGATGTAGTCGTAGCCGCTCACCTCGCCGCGGTACTCGGGCTCGCTCCGCACGCAGACCAGGTCGGCGGTGTCGGAGGCGAGCATGTGGCGGGCCTCGTAGAGGTCGACGGCCAGGTCGGGTTCGGCCGGGAGGGTGCGGCCGAACTCCCGACGCGTCGGCGCGGGCGTCGGTTCGGTCGACACCGGCAGGCCATCGTCGATCCACGACTGCAGGCCACCGTCGAGGATGCGGACGTCGCGCACGCCGGCCCACAACAGGATCCAGGCACAGCGGAAGGCGGCGATGTGACCCGCACTGCTGCCCGGGAAGGGATCCTCGGGTCGCGGGTGGGAACAGCGACCGTAGAGCACGACGGTGGTGTCGGCCGTGATGCCCAGGTCGGCCAACACCGCGGCCACCTCGTCGGGGGAACGACGGTTCCACGTCTCGGTCGATTCCAGGGAGTTGGTGTCGACCGGGAGTGCACCCGGCACGTGTCCGAGCACGTAGTCGTCGGGGTTGCGGTAGTGGGTGTGCAACAGGGCCATCTGCCCGTCGTCGGCGCCGATCGATCCTTCTTCGATCCGATCGGACAGCCATGCCGGCGGGACGAGATGGTTCCACCGTGCCAGGCGGTCCATGGGGAGCGACGCGTCGGCGCTCCATTCGTCGACGAAGTGCGGGTAGACCGCGACGTCGTTCCAACCCGACCCCCGGAACCGGTGCGCCGCACGCTCGGCCTCGTCGTCGTAGCCGTACAGGACCACGCGGTGTTCCGGCCGGATTCGCTTCGACCGTACGACCTCGATCCAGTCGAGGTAGTCGCACCACTTGGCCGGCAGGCTGCGCGCTCCGGTCACGTGTCCTCCGCGGGATTCGCCGCGCAGGGGCCAGCCGTTGTAGGCGTCGGACGGCCGGGCGTCGACGACGACGGCATCGCCGTCGTGGACCAGCCGTGCGAGGTCATGGGTTCCGATCGACGGGAGTGCGGACGAGTGCATCGTTCTTCCTTCGACGGTGGGAGGACGTGATCGGACCACAACCTGACGACGGCCCGAAAGGATGGCCGTGGTGAACTCGCACCATCGGAGTCCTCACGCTTCCGCCTGAAGTGGTGCGGAGCCGCCCCATGTCCGGCTGCGCGTGCCCCGGCCCTCCGGTGGGGCGCGGCCCCACGCCAGCCCTGTGTCTCGGCCCATGGTCCTCGGCCGCCCGCTCGCGGAAAGTGTCGCGCATCCCCCCCGCGTCCAGGACTCCGGAACGGTCACGCCCATGCCCCATTGGCCCCTGATCCTGCACACGATCGCCGTCGCGGCGCTGGTCGCCGTCATGATCGGGCTGTCGCACGTCCTCGGGGAACGGCATCGCGACGGTGCCACCGACACGCCCTACGAATCGGGGATCGTTCCCACCCGTGACGCGCCGCCGCGTTACACGGCGCAGTTCTACCTCGTGGCCGCCTTCTTCGTGATCTTCGATCTCGAGTTGGTCTTCCTGTTCTCGTGGGCGCTCGTCGCCCGCGAAGCCGGAATGGTGGCCTTCGTCGAGATCTTGGTCTTCGTCGCGGTCCTGCTGGTCGCGCTTGCGTGGGCCTGGCGCATCGGGGCCCTGGACTGGGCGCCGCGTGCCCGTGAGCGGAGCGTGTCGAGGAGGTCGTCGCGTTGAGGTGGTGGATCACCCGGCCCGATCCGCCCGCGCCCGCATCGGGCGAGGTCCGGTCGGAACCCGCGATGGACGAACAGCTCGAGCGCACCGTCGCGCTCGCCCGTCTGCAGGACCTCGTGGCCTGGGGACGCAAGAATTCCATGTGGCCTTTCAACTTCGGACTGAGCTGCTGCTACGTCGAGATGGCCACGAGTCTGACCAGCCGCTACGACATCGCACGCTTCGGGGCCGAGGTGATCCGGGGCACGCCGCGCGAGGCCGACGTGATGGTCATCGCCGGCACGGTGTTCCGGAAGATGGCGCCGGTGATCAAGCGACTCTACGACCAGATGATGGAACCGCGCTGGGTGGTGTCGATGGGATCGTGCGCCAACTCCGGAGGGATGTACGACATCTACAGCGTCGTGCAGGGCGTCGACACCTTCCTGCCCGTCGACGTGTACGTGCCCGGGTGTCCGCCCCGTCCCGATGCCTTCATGCAGGGGCTCGTACTGCTGCAGGAGTCGGTGGGGGGCGAGCGTCGGCCGTTGTCGCGATGGGTCGGTCCGCAGGGCGTGCAGAGCGGGCCGCAGCCCTCCCAGCGGGAACTGCGGCGCGACGAACACACACGCGTCGAGGACCTTCCTCCCCCCGACCACCCCGTGTGACGGCGGAGGAGGCATGAGCGGAACCCACGACCGGACCGTGCCGACGGCCGCGGACGCGGAGCGGCGCTTCGACGACGTTCGTCGTGCCGACGGCGATGCCGTCGACGGCATCTGCACCCTGGTGTCGCCGCCGGAGCGCACGAAGGAGCTGCTGCGCTGGCTCAAGCACGAAGCCGGCCACGGCATGCTCTACGACCTCACGGCGATCGACGACCGGGCCCGTCGGCACCGGGGCAACGGCGAGGAGGCGGGTTTCACGGCGGTGTACCAGTTGCTGTCGCTCGAGCCGTTCTCGGAGGTGCGCGTGAAGGTGCCGCTCGACGCCGAGCGCCCTTCGATGCCCACCGTGACCGACGTGTGGCCGGCGGCGAACTGGTACGAACGCGAGGCCTTCGACATGTTCGGGATCGACTTCGAGGGTCATCCGGACCCGCGACGGATCCTCATGCCGCCCACGTGGACGGGGCATCCCCTGCGCAAGGACCATCCGGCGCGCGCCACCGAGTCGGAGCGCTACTCCCTCGACGACGCCGAGCGCGAGCGGCAGGAGGAGGCCCTGCGCTTCGACCCGGCAGCCTG
>DATFKK010000062.1 GCA_035268685.1 Candidatus Krumholzibacteriia bacterium
AGACGCGCCCAACTCCGACGCCGCGACCGCGCGGCGGGGGAGTCGTCCCGGTGTTCGGTGTCGGCGCGGACATCGACCTCGGAGCGAGGCGCACCGTTACCGCTCTCTCCGCTCTTCCTCCGGCCGCGATCGCCGCGCGCACGTGACGAATACCACCCGAAGTAGCGAACGAGGTGCTGCCGCGGAGCGGGGATCTGCGCGCACAGCCGGCGGATGAGTTCGAGGTCGTCGAGCTCGAGCGTGCGTTGCCCGGTGCGCGGGTCGTAGGGGGTCTGGACGAGGACCTTGCCCTGGTCCTTGCGCTCGATGGCGTCGAGGCGCACGGGGGCGCGGGTGACGTACCGGGCGACGTGCTCCTGCCGCTCGGTGTCGCCGGGTCGGATGGGCTCGCCGGCCCACACGCTGAAGCCGGAGTGTTCCCAGGACAGCAGCATCTGCTCGGTGTGTTCTCTCAGGCGTCGGGCCTGGCGCAGGCGGGCGAGGACCCGGCGCCGGAACAGCTCGGCGATGGCCGTCACGTCCCAGCCGGCGACCCACTCGAAGGACGGGGTCGCACTGCGCGGGGGGTGGAACACGCCCTCGGTGATCAGGGCATGGACGTGGGGGTGGAAGTTGGCGGCGTAGCCGCCGAGGGTCTGCAAGGAGGCGACGGTGCCGACTCGATGGGAAGCGCAGGCCGGAGTGTGAGAGCGTCGGCTCACGTGCGCAAGCGTCCGGCTTCCGCGGTGGAAGCGGTGGGTCTTCTGCTGTGGAAGCAACCTGCCGTAGACGCCTGCAACGGGCGCTCGGGCTGACGATTCCCGCGCTTGGCGCGATCGGTGCTAGATCTGCGACTTCGGATCGTTCGGGCCCCTGAGGCTCGGATGGAGGACCGTCGTGCCGGGCGCGACGGCAGGATCGACCGTCCTGTGGTCCGGATCGTCCGGGCCGTGGGGGCGCGCGAGCGGGAAGCGAGACCGTGGCCACGGCTTCTGGGGACACCCCGCGGGGACTGGATCTGGTGGCGCTGCTGGGCGCGACCGAGCACGAGGTCGTGACCCTGGCCGAGCTGCACCGGAACCCGCGCGTGCACATCGTCGGCCTGTACGACCCCGTTCGCGAGGGCGTGGGCCACGAGCTGGCCGAGATCCTGGGGCTGCGCCACGGCGGCGACGACGAGTTCCTCGAACAGATCGCCCAGGCTCCGGTGGTGGTGCTGCCGCGCGAACGTCATCGCCTCGAGGATGCCATCGAGCACCTGCGGGCCCGCGGCTGCACCTTCGTCACGCAGGACGAGGCCCTGAGCCGCTGGACCGTCGAGCGGCGCGTGGAGCACCCGCCGCTGCCCGAGGTCCCCGTGCCGGCACGCCGCGACGCGGGCCAGCTCGAGGACTCCCTCGGCTGGCTGGAACGCGCCCTCGACCGCGAGTCGCTGCTGCGCTCCATGCTGAGCATCGCCGTGCAGGCGGTGCAGGCCGACAAGGGTTCGATCCAGCTCTTCGATCCCTTCACCCAGCAGCTCTTCATCGCCTATGCCGACGGCCTGAGCGACCACACGGTGCGCTCGGCGCGGCAGTGTCTGGGCGAGGGGATCGCCGGACGCGTCGCACAGACCCGCCGCGCCGAACTGCTGCAGGGCGGCGATCTCGGTCCCGAGCAGCGCGACCGCCCCGACATCCAGAGCGCGATCTGCGCGCCGCTGGAGGACGCCGGCGACCTGCTCGGCGTGGTGAACGTGTCCACCGACCACGGCTCGAAGCACCTGTCGCGCGCCGACCTCGACCGCCTGCTGCGCATGGCCGAGCGCATCAGCCCCGTCCTGCGGCGGCTGCTGCAGATCCAGACCCTGCTCGACCGTGCCCTGGTCGAGGACCTCGAGCGGGAACTCGACAACCTGCTCGAACTCCACGCCCCGGTGCACCAGGCCCTGGCGTTGGCTCGCGACCTGGTCCAGGATCTCAGCGGAGCCCGTGAGGCCAGCCTGGTGGTGCTGGGCGAGGACGGCCCGGCCTACCAGATCCATCCGGGACGCTCGCCCGAGGGCGATCCGGTGAGCAGCCGGGACCTCGACGCCAGCCAGGGGATCCTGGGCCAGGTGGTGCTCGACCGGAATCCGGTGGTGCTCGAGGAGCGCAACCGTCTGGCCGGCGAGTCCCGCATCCGCCGCGAGATGACGCTGTACGTACCGCTGGGTCCGCGCGAGACCTTCGCGGTGCTGGTGCTGCGGTTCTCGGGTCTGTCGACCCTGAGCCACTTCCAGCGCAATCTCGACCGCGTGCGCGACGTGCTCACCCCGCGCCTGGGTACGCTGCTGTCGCGCCACGAGACCCACGCGCGCCACGACCGTCTGCGCCGACTGGCCACCGGCCTCAGCCAGCTCGCGGCCGTGGGCGACGAGGAACGGCTCGGCCGCGCGGCCATGCTCATGATGGAACTGACCGGCGCCGAGGCGGTGGCGATCTGGCGGCGCGGATCCGATGCGCCCGACACCGAACTGCGGCAGAACTCCCTGGCCAGCTCGGCGCTCGACGCCGCGTGGGACGAACTGCGCGGGCGGCTGCGGCGCACCGGCCTGTGCCGGCTGCGCGAGCTCGATCCGGTGGGCAGCGACCTGCGCTCGCTGCTGCTGGTTGGCGAGGGCGACGGACCGGCCCTGGCCGCGATCAACCGCCGTCCCGAGGACCTGCTCGCCGAGTGGGGCTTCCGCGACGAGGACGTCGAGCACGCGCTGTTGTTGCTCGACGCCGTCGGCGAACCGGTCCCCGCGGAGGCACCGACTCCGACGCCGGCCCCGGCCCCGGCCGAACCCACGCCGGAGGCCGACGTCGAGGAGTCGGACCTGGGCCTGCGCGTGCTGGTGGAGGCGGTCGAGCGCGAGCTGAACCGCGCGCAGCGCTACCACCTGGGCTTCTCGCTGAGCGTGTTCCGGGTGGGCGTGCAGCCCGACGTGTACGCCGCGCACGAGACGCAGCTCCGCCACCACGTCGAGCAGTCCAGCCGCTCGACCGATGCCCTCCTGTGGCTGCCCGACCAGCGCCTGGCGATCCTCGCGCCCGAGGAGATGCGCGGTCAGCGCCGGCTGGTGCGGCGCGTGGGGGAGTTGATCGAGACCTTCCTCGACCGCCAGATCGGCCCCGACGGCGATCGCGTCGAGGTGCGCTCGGCCGCCTACCCGCGCGACGTCCACGACGTGGAGAGCCTGCTCGAACGCTGCGTGCCCGACGCCGTCGACGGCGATTGACACGCCGCACGGCCGCCCGTAAGGTGCCGCTCGGCCCCCGCCCGGCACGCCCCAGGCCGCACGGAACCGCCAAGCCCCACATTCGCAACCACTTGGCCCCTTCACTGGAAGTGGAGTCCGAGGTGGACCGTCGTTCCATCCGACTGCTCGATCCGGGTTGTGTCGAACGCATCGCCGCCGGCGAGGTGCTGGAGCGTCCGGCCTCGGCGGTGAAGGAGCTCGTCGAGAATGCGCTCGACGCCGGGGCCACGCGCGTGCGGGTGTCGATCCGGCGCGGTGGGCTCGAGGAGATCGTCGTCGACGACGACGGCCACGGCATCCCCGCCCGCGAGCTGCCGCTGGCGATCGAGCGCCACGCCACGAGCAAGATCGGTGGCAGCGGCGACCTCGCGAGCGTGCTCAGCTTCGGCTTCCGCGGCGAGGCCCTGGCCTCGATCGCTTCGGTCAGCCGCTTCAGCCTGCGCTCGCGCGCCAGGTCCGAGGACGTGGGTGGGCGCATCGACGTCGTCGACGGCCGGATCGATCGACGCGAGCCGGTGTCCCGGCACGTGGGCACGACCGTCGTCGCGCGCGAGCTCTTCCACAACGTGCCCGTGCGCAAGGAATTCCTGAAGTCCGAAGGCGCCGAGCGCCGCGCGGTGACGCAGGTGGTCACCGCGATCGCGCTGTCGCACCCGAGCACGGCGATCCGTCTCGAGGCCGATGGGGCGGTGGTGCTGGATCTGCCCGCCGCGCTCGATCTCGAGACCCGCGTGCACGGCGTGTTCGGATCGTCGGTGGCCGAACGCCTGCGCCGCTTCGAGGGCGAGGCCGCCGGCCTGCGCGTGGAGGGCCTGACCAGCCTGCCCACCTACACCCGCGGCAACCGCACCGGGCAGTACGTGTTCGTCAACCGCCGGCCGGTGTGGGACAAGGGCCTGGCGCATGCGATCAGCGCCGCCTACCGCGACGTGATCCCGGGTGGTCGCTTCCCGTTGATCGTCCTGTTCCTCGACCTGCCGCCGGCGCGCGTGGACGTGAACGTGCACCCGACCAAGGCCGAGGTGCGCCTGCGTGACGAGGGCGCGGCCCACGAACTGGTGCGCCACGCCGTGCGCGGTGCGCTCGACCTCAACCAGGAGCCGCCCGAGGAGACGACCGCCGCCACGAGCGGCGAAACGCCGACGGAGCCGGTGCTTTCCCCCGAGGAGCGCCAGCGCGCGCGTCTGGAGGAACTGGTGGAGTCGGCCGTGAACGCGCCCACCGAGGGCTACGCGCGCGGACCGCAGTGGAGCCGCCAGCACCCGAGTCCGTCGTTGTTCGAGTCCGAGCAGGTGGGCGAGAAGCCCGGGAGCTTCCAGCCCAGCGGCGCGCCCGTCGATCCGGGCATGGCCGCGGCCATCGCCACCGTGGCGTCGGGGACCGAACTCTACTGGCAGCTGCACAACACCTTCATCCTCACGCAGATCCGCGGTGCGCTGGTGATCGTCGACCAGCACAACAGCCACGAACGGATCCTGTACGACCAGTCGCGGCGCGCGCTCGAGGGCCAGACCCCGGCGATCCAGCACCTGCTGTTCCCCACCACGCTCGACCTGTCGCCCGACGAGCTGTCGACCTACGAGGTGCACCACGGCGACCTCGAGCGGGTGGGCTTCCTCACCGAACCCTTCGGCGGCCAGACCGTGCTGGTGCGCGGCATCCCCTCGGGCCTGCGCAACTGGAACGACGGCGCCCTGCTGCGCGACGTGCTCGCCGACCTGGGCGACGCCGGCAGTTCGGGCAACGACCCGCGCGAGGCGATCCTGGCCAGCATGAGCTGCCACGGCGCGATCCGCGCGGGCGAGAAGCTCACCATGCCCGAGATGCAGAGCCTCATGGATCGCCTCTTCGCCACCGACCAGCCCTACAGCTGTCCGCACGGCCGGCCCACGCTCATCCGCATCGGACTGCCCGAGCTGGAGCGGCGCTTCGGCCGCCGATGAATCCCACCCTGTTCGGCCTGATCGGAGCCACCGCCACCGGCAAGACCGGCGCGTCGATCGAGATCGCCCGCCGCCTGCGCGCGCGCGGCATCGAGGTCGAGATCATCGTCCTCGATTCGCGCCAGCTCTACCGCGGCCTCGACGTGGGTACGGGCAAGCCCACGGCGGCCGAGCGCGCCGAGGTCACCCATCACCTGATCGACGTCATCGACCCGACCGACACCCCCGACGCCATGCAGTACCGCCAGTGGGTGGAGCAGGCGGTGGTGGGGATCGTCGATCGCGGTCACGTGCCGCTGCTCGTGGGCGGCTCGGGCTTCTACCTGCGCGCCCTGCGCGAGGGCTTCCACACGATCGAGGCCACCGACTCCGAGCGCGACGCGGCGCGCCGCGAGGTGGGTGCCCTGTCCGACGAGGAACTCGACGCCCGCCTGCGGTCGCTCGACCCGGTCACCGCCGATCGGCTGCACGCGAACGATCGCTACCGTCGCGGCCGCGCGCTCGAGATCGCTCTTCTGACCGGCCGTGCGCCGAGCGACCTCGAGGCCGACTTCGAGCCCCGTCCCGTGCTGGGTGCGTCGTTCGAACTGGCGCACCTGCAGATCGACCGCGCCGAACTGCACCGGCGGATCGAGACCCGCACGGCGCAGTGGCTCGACGCCGGCTGGGCGGACGAGGTGCGCGCCCTGCTCGACGCCGGTGTCCCGCCCGAGGCGCCGGGCCTGCAGATCCTCGGCTACCGCGACGTGCTGGCCCTGGTCCGCGGCGAGTGCGACCGCGCGACGGCCGCCGAGCGGATCGACGTCGGCACCCGGCGCTACGCCCGGTCGCAGGAGACCTGGTTCCGCAAGGAAGCGGTGGTGGAGCGCGGTGACGCCGCGCGGGTGGTCGAGGCGCTGGTCGGGCGTGTGGTGCGTTTCGACGGTGGGGACGGGTAGGGCGGTGCGGCCGAGGAGCCCACGGGGCGTCGTCTTGACAGGCCGGGGGCCCGGACGTACCGTGCTCGCGTCGCGGCAGCGCTCGCTGCCGGCCCGGGAGCGGGCGTAACTCAGTTGGTAGAGTATCAGCTTCCCAAGCTGAGGGTCGCGGGTTCGAGTCCCGTCGCCCGCTCCAGAATCCCATCCTTCAACATGTCTGCTTTCTTTGGCGCGGTGCGGATGCATCGGCGGTCGCGCGTGGATTCGTGTGTGGCGCGCGGTGTTGTCCGTTTCGGTGACGGTTGGGGATGTTCCGCGCCGGAACGCAGACTTCCGCCGCGGAAGTGGCCACAGAGCATGACACCTGGGGACGTTCCGCCCCGGAAGCCCACGCTTCCGCAGCGGAAGTCGCACGCCTGCCCGTCGAAAGCCAGCAGCAGTCAAACCATCCGACGCCCTCACCGTCACCGAACCCGCCCCGCCGAAACCGTGGTACGCTCTCCCCACCCCGACCACGGAGGACCCCGTGACCCGCGCACTCGTCGCCCTGTTCCTCGTCCTCGTCTCCACCGGCGCCCACGCCGCCTGGCAACCCGGCTACGAAGCACCCCGCTTCCGCGGGGGTCAGGCGTACTGCGCGATCCCGTATCAGGGGCGACTCGTCGTGGGGGGCGATTTCGAGCTCGCCGGCTGCGCGATCTCGAGCGGGGTGGCCTTCGTCGAGGACGGCGCGTTCTCTACGGTGCCGACGACGATCAACGCCGACGTCCGGCCGGTCGGTCCCTCGTACCGCCCGCGGGGCGTGTTCGCGCTCGCCGAGTTCGAGGGGGACCTGGTCGCCGGCGGGAGCTTCGAACTCGGCTACTCGGCGACCGACAACATCGCACGTTGGGACGGGCAGCGCTGGCGGGCTTTCGAGACGAGCCGCGGACGCATCTGGCTGGTGGGCGGGGCCGTGCGGCATCTGGCCGTGGTCGACGGCACGTTGTACGCAGGTGGTGACTTCACGGGCGACAACCAGGGCACGAGCCTGCCGGGCCTCGCGCGCTGGACCGACGACGGCTGGGTCGCGATGCCGGTTCCACCGGGGGGATCGCGCCGCGCGATCGCCGCGATCGACGGCGAACTGTACGGCGGCCTCGCGCGCTGGACGGGCGACGCCTGGGAAGCGCTGACCACGTGGACGGGCACGCCCACCGTCACGGCGATCGATCGCGTGGACGGAGGCATCGCCTACGGTGGCTACTTCGACACGATCGACGGTCAGGAGATCCCGGGCGCGGCGCTGCGCCGCGACGACGGCCGCTTCGTCGCCCTCGGCGGCGACCTGGAGATCAGCTACCCGTACCCGCCACTCGGCAACGAGACGGTGTCCACCGCACCCTGGGCCTTCGCCAGCTACGCGGGACGGACGTACACGATCGTGCCCCAGGGCGGCCCGGTGAGCTACATCGACCGCCCGACCTACGTCCTGAGCGTGCTCGAGGACGGCGAATGGGTCGAGCCCGAGGGTGTCCGCACGCCCGATCTCTACGGCGCCGCGCGCGGCGATCTGGTGGTCCACGACGGCGAGCTGGTGGCGCTGATCGCGAGCGCCGACCTCGCCGACCTCGAGGCCCACGGCGCGCTGCCGGCCCTGCGCTTCGACGGCTCCGCCTGGCGGCCGCTGATCGACGGTCGGGGAGTGGGAACACCGGTCACCGCGCTCGCCGTGGCCGAAGGACGCGTGTGGGCGGCACCCGAGGGACTCGGTCTGCTGCACGAGACCGACCGCGGAGCCGAACGCCGCACCACGTTCTCCATCGGAAGCGTGGGCCGTACGCCCACCGGCGTGTACGCAACCGGAACCATGCAGGTCATCTCCGATGTCCCGACCGCCGCCGTCATGCTGCGCGAGTACGATCTCGATGCCACCGGCGCGGTCACCGAGATCCGCGACGTGATCCAGTACAGCCAGGTCGGAGGCTACGGTGCGACCGTGCGCGCCGTGCCCTGGCAGGACTCCTACCTCCTCGCCGTCTCCATCGATCAGGGAACCGGAAGCCAACACTCGTACTTCGCCGCGCCGTGGACGATGGTGGTCAGCTTCGGCGGCCAGGAGCTCGAGGGCATCGATCCCTTCGACGGCACCGTCGACGCGCTCGCCGTGCACGACGGGCAGCCGTGGTACGCGACCGACAACCAGGTCTTCCGCATCGACGGCGACCTCGCCGGTCCGATCAGCGCGACGCTGGTCGGCACCTTCAACGCACCGGTGAAGGCCCTGACGTCGGACGGATCACGTCTGGTGGTCGGTGGGGCCTTCGACAGCGTCAACGCGATCACCGCGCACGGACTCGCGGCCTTCGAGAACGGTACGTGGACGGCGCTGCCGGCCATCGACGGCACGGTCGAGGCGCTGGCGTCGAGCGAGGGCTTCGTCGTGGTCGGTGGTCGGTTCACCGCGATCGGTGACGTGCCCACACGTCACGTGGCCGTCCTGCGCGGCCACGAGTTCGGGGCCTTCCCCGACGGACCGACGGGACCGGGCGCCCGCGTGACGGCCGTCGCCGTCGAGCCCGATCGCTTCGTCGTGGCCGGCGACTTCGTCCGCGTGGGCGATCTCTGCGCCGCCGGCCTCGCGCGCTGGGAGTCGCCGCTGTCGGCGGTGGGGATCGACGCGCCCCTCGACGACGAGCCGGCGACCGCGCTCTCGTTCCATCTGGCGAAGCCGGCACCGAATCCGTTCAACGCGCACACGAACATCGCCTTCGGCCTCGAGCGGGCCGGGACCGTGCAGCTGGTGATCGTCGACGCGGCCGGGCGGCGGGTGCGGACACTGCGGCACGGAGCGCTCTCCGCGGGTCGCCACGTCGCCACGTGGAACGGCCGCGACGAGCGCGGCCGGGCAGTGGCATCGGGGGTGTACCACGCGGCGCTGACCTTCGAGGGACGGCGGGTTCGCGAGGCGTTGGTGCTCGTGAAGTAGAGCGTCGGCGCCGGCGACGTGTTTCCGGCGACGGCGCCGACGCCCCCCTTCGGCGGGCTCACCGCCGGATCGCATACCCGAACACCAACGACAGGCGCGTTCCCTCCGGATTGTGTGCGAGCGCCACGTTGACCGGAAGGTTCACACCGCTGTACCGGAACGTGTACCCCGCCGCCGTGACCAGCGAGGTCTGCAGTTCCGGATCGCCGTCGCCCGCGATGGCGATCACGTTCGGGCCGATGCCGAACTCCCAGCCCGATCCCTCGCTCCATGTCCTCGTCGGCGAGGCGATCGGCGATCTCGCCGCCACCGATCACGTAGGTCACACCGAAGCGGGGGCCGGACAGGTCGTCCCGGTCGAACTCGACCGGAGCCTCGCGATCGGTCGGGGACACGTCGACCTGACGGCGCAGCTGCGCGGTGGCCAGCGACGACGTCGACAGGAACACGAGGACCACGAGCGCGGTGAACGAACGCATCATGACGAGAAACCTCCTGGAGACGACCCTTGGCCCGGGACCGTTGCGGGACGACCCTCGTCCGCGATGGATCCGGTCCCGGGGGAGATGGCGTCGTTCCTGCCATTCCAATCTTCGTACCGCGCCGCACCGAGGCGTCGACTTCGGCGCAAGTCGTATCCCGGCATGCGATTGGGTCGACGGGTCGACTCGTGATCGGGCGGACGGAACCGGGGGTGTCGTGACCGCATGGTCACAGGCCCGTGATCGTCAGTGGACAAGGACCCCATGAGGAGAGGATCCTCGTGGAGCCGCGTCGAGCGTTCCCAGGATCTGGTCATGGTCTCCGTACCGTCTCCTTCGATTCCCGTGCGAGTCCGACCGTCGTCGGGTCGGTCGGCGTGGCTGCACCGCGCCGTCGTCGTGGTGGTCGCGTTCCTGTGCTGGATGGGGGGACAGGCCCAGACGCGCGTGGCGGCCCTGCCGGACGACGTGGCCGTCGATGCCCTGTCCTATCCGGTACGGTGGACGGACCGCACGATCGAAGCACCGGACGCGCTCGAGGCGCGCGTCGCGAGCCGCCCGGTCGGCAGCTCCGTGGAACTGGTCGACGCCGAGGGCCGCACGGTGCGCATCGATTCCACCGAACGGCTCTACTCTCCGTGGCACATCTGGATCACGCGGGTGAACGGTCTGTTCTTCCTGGGCGTGAGCCTGATCGTCTTCGCGTCGCGCGTGCACGTGGTGCCGGGGCGCGACCTCTTCTGGGCGTGTCTTCTCTACGGGCTCGCCGTGATGATCGGGGGCATCCACATGCCTCCGTCGGTCGCTCGTGCCGAGGCCGTGCTGCCGATCCTCCGGATCGTTTCGCTGGTAGCCCTACCGATCCTTCTGCTGCACGTCGGACTGACCTTTCCGCGTCGCGCGCGTCTCTTCGATCGGGCGCCGTGGTTCTTCCCGTCGGTGGTCGGGGTCGGTGCCCTGATCGCGGTGGCGCAGACGGTCGCGTGGTTCCTGTGGTTCCATCCCGACGTGTCGGTACCGTGGGCGGCGGTGGAGCCGACGCAGAAGGCCGCGGGCGTGTTCCTCGCCGCCGTGTTCGGGGGCGGCTGCCTCGCGCTGGTACGAGGCTCGCGGTCGACGCGCAACGAACGTGAGCGCGAGCAGGTGAAGTGGGTGCTCGTGGGCATCGCGATGGGCGCGTTTCCGTACGTGTTCCTGCACACGCTGCCCGAGACCCTCGACCTTCCACACGTGCTGCCGGCCGCCGCGGCTCGTCTGTTCTCTGTGGTGATCCCCGTCGCGTTCAGCTTCGCGGTGATCCGTCATCGGTTCCTCGACGTCGACATCATCATCCGGCGCAGTCTTCTGTACCTCGTGCTCGCCAGCCTGATGGTCGGCGTGTATTCGCTGCTGGGGATCTTCGCGGGCAACCGCGTGGTCGAGCGCTGGCCACAGACGGCGCCCTTCGTTCCCATCGTGGCCACGCTGGTTTCGGCGTTGCTGTTCAATCCCACGCGCCGAGCCATCGGGCGCGGGATCGACCGGGTGTTCTTCCAGATCCGGCTCGAGGCGTCGAAGGCCCTCGAACGCTTCCGCGGCGAACTGCGCACCTGCACCGACCAGCAGAGGATCGCGTCGCGCATGGCGATCTTCCTCGCACGCGAACTCGGGCCACGGCGTTTCGTCGTGATGCTGCGGCACGACGCGCGCACCTTCCACGAAGGCGAACCCGTGCCGATCGGCGCCCCGCCGCCGGTGGGAGCCGACACCCGGCCGGTGATCGCGCGCGTGGGCTCGACCGCACGCGTCGCCGTCGAGACCGACGCGTTCCCCGCCGTGTGGTCGGACGCCGGCTACGTTCTCGCGCACCGCGTCGAGACCCAGGGCGAGGAACTCGGCTACGTCGCCCTCGGCGAGACCCAGAGCGACCGGCGCTACCTGGCCGAGGAACTCGACCTGCTCCGCGACGCCTGCCGCGAAGTCGCCATCCACCTCGAACGGGTGAACCTGCAGCAGGAGATCGTCGACGAGATCGTGGCCCGGCGGCGCACCGAGGAGATGAGCCGCTTCCGCACCGACTTCTTCGCGCAGTTCGCCCACGACCTGCGCAGTCCGCTCACGTCGATCAGCTGGAGCGCGCGCAATCTGCTCGACGGTGTCGTCGGTCCGCTGACACGACCGCAGACCGAGTACCTGGACGGCATCGAGGGATCGGCGCGCCAGCTCGTGCGTCTGGTGAACAATCTGCTCGAGGTCACGCGTCTCGAATCGGGCGAGCCCGACATCGAGCTGGTGCCGCTGACGCTGCGCGACGTCGTCGACGAATCGGTCGCCAAGCTGCGCGTGACCGCTGCCGCGAAGCAGGTCGAGATCGCCGTCGCCGATGGCAGCGAGCCCACGGTGTTGGGCCATCCGGAGAAGCTCGTGGAGGTGGTGGACAACCTCCTCGAGAACGCGATCCGTTACTCGCCGCCCGACTCGACGATCGACGTCCGCCTGGCTCCGAACGAGGACCATGTCGAACTCGAGATCGGCGACCGCGGACCCGGTCTGGAACCCGACGACATCGAGGGGATCTTCGATCCCTACCGGCAGGGAACACCCAGCCCCTACAGTAACCAGCACGGCTTCGGGCTCGGCCTGTTCGTCGTCCGCAGCTGGGTGGAACGCATGGACGGAACGGCCGAGGCCGGCAACCGTGACGGCGGCGGGGCCGTCTTCCGGATCCGCCTGCCCGAGGCGTCTTCGACGACCGAGGAGGAAACCGCGTGACCCTGGAAGCCCGTGTCCTGGTGGTGGACGACGATCCGATGCTGCGGCGGCTCATGAACGACCGCATGCGCTACTGGGGCTGCGAGGTCGAGGACGCCGAGACCGGCGAGCAGGCCCTCGACGTCCTGTCGCGCCGTTCCTACGACATCGTCCTGCTCGACCTGAAGCTGCCCGGCGCCAGCGGGTTCGAGGTCCTGCGCACGATGCGCGAGCGCGGCGACACCACCGAGGTCGTCGTGCTCACCGCGCACGGCAGCGTGGAGGCCGCCGTCGAGGCGATCCGCGGGGGAGCGGCGGACTTCCTGCTCAAGCCCGCCGAGTTCGACCTCGTGCGCAACACGCTGCAGCGCGTCCTCGACGCGCAACGACTGCACCGCGCGCACGGTGCCCTGCAGGAGCAGCACGCCCTGAACGCGCCCTTCGTCGTCGGTGCGTCGGAATCGATGCGCGCGCTCGTCGATCAGGCCGGCCGCGCGGCGCGTAGCAACGCGACCGTCCTGCTGCGCGGCGAGAGCGGCACCGGCAAGGGCGTCATCGCCGAGCACGTCCACAACCAGAGCGAGCGCACCGACGGCCCCTTCGTCTACGTCAACTGCGTGGCCCTGAGCGACGACCTGATCGAGAGCACGCTCTTCGGCCACGAGAAGGGCGCGTTCACCGGTGCCGTGGCGCGCAAGGAAGGACGCTTCGAGGTCGCCGACCGCGGCACCGCCTTCCTCGACGAGATCGGCGACATCTCCCCGCGCCTGCAGACCAAGCTGCTGCACTTCCTCGAGTCCGGCGAGTTCGAGCGCGTGGGCGGGACCAAGACGCTTCGCGTGGACACGCGCATCGTCGCGGCGACCAACCGGGACCTCGAGGCGGCGGTACGCGACGGGGAGTTCCGAGAGGACCTCCTGTACCGGCTCAACGTGATCAGCCTGCGCGTGCCGTCGCTGCGCGAACGGCCCGACGACGTCGAGGCCCTCGCGAACTCCTTCCTGGCGCGCTTCGCCTCGGAGACCAAACGCCCCGGACTGCGCTTCGCCGACGAAACCCTCGCGATCCTCCGCGCCTACGACTGGCCCGGCAACGTGCGTCAGCTCAAGAACGCCGTCGAGCGGATGGTGGTGATGGCGCCGGGCGACGAACTCACCCCCGAGATCCTGCCCGACGAGATCCTGCGCGGCGACGACCCGGCCGGCGATCCCGGCTTCGACCCCGACGGCATCCTTCCCCTGCGCGACGCCGAGCGCGAGTTCCGGGCGCGGCACCTGCGGCGTGCGCTCGCCGCGACGGGAGGGAACCAGACCCGGGCGGCCGAGATCCTGGGGATCCAACGGAGTTCGTTGAATCGTCAGATGAAGGAGCTGGGGCTGCGGGGAGAGGAAGGGGACGCGTGATCCCGACCGCGCTTTCGCCGCGAAGGCAGTGAACCTAGGAGGGGCGGCGAGTCCACGCACTCCACTTCCGTCTCACCTCCGCGCCGACGCACCTGCCTCGCCGACCACCGCCATCGCCAACGGCCGGAAGTTCCGGTGGATCCGCAGGTCCTTGCGACCGGTCACCTCGAACACCGTGAAGTCGAAGGTGTAGGTGTGCCCGGCCGTCATCTGCACGCGGTCCTCGGGCGTGGGGTACTGCTGGTCGCCGTTGGCGTCCACGGCGTTCCAGCCGTCGCCCACCTCGAAGGCTCCGTTCCGGTTGACGTCGTCCCAGATCTCGATCCAGTACGCCCCGTCGGTGTCGATCTGTCGCTGGTACTGCCCAGTGGCCTCGTCCACGTCGATCGCGAAGGCCAGGAAGGGCTGCCCCTGGTTCGTGTCGAACAACAGGACCTGACAGTCGGTCAGGCCGCGGCCGTCGTTCCAGGCCGCCGTGCCCTGCACGGTGAAGCCGGCGCCGCCCTCGGGCACGAGCTGGGCATCGATGGTCGTCGTCTGTCCGGCCCGCACCGGCACCGTCTGCTGCCAGGCCTGGAAGCCGGCCAGGGTCAGCCGCACCTGATAGCCGCCCTCGGGCCCCTGGAAGGTGGCGGGCGTGACCTCGCCGGTGTCCTCGCCGTCGATGGCGATCGCCGCGCCGGCGGGCGTGGAGTTCACCTCGAGCGTCCCACTGACCAGCTCCTGGATCCCCTCGATGAACGACCGCACGAAGCTGTCCCAGTTGTTGTCGGCGAAGTCGATCTGCGAGTACGCGGGCTGCCACTGCTGCTGCTGGTAGGGCATGTAGATGTTCATGCCGCCGCGCGTGATCCCGACGGCATTGGTGGTGGTGAAGACGACCATCTCGTTGATGGTGTCGAGCACCTGGTGCGCGACGGTTTCCACGTACGAACCGCTCTGCGACAGGTTGGGTTCGTTCAGGATGTTGGTGACGAGCTCGCGCAGGTCCACGCAGGCAGGATCGTCGTAGTTCGTCACGTGGGTGTTCTGCCAGGCGTGGAGGACCTCGGCCCACAGAGGATCCTGGGGATCGATCGGCAGCGCGTCGCCCAGGTCGCCGACCCGTGAGGTCAGGGAGGTGGCCCGGGACAGGTCGAGGACCGACATGTGGCACACCTTGTCCTGGGCGTTGGCGCGGGCCTTCACGTCCTGGGCGATGCGCACGCCGAGCTGCGCCGGCGCGATGTCCGGGTTGTCGCGCAGATGGGCCAGCCAGGCGTCGGAGTTGAGGATGCTCTCCATGGGCATGGAGAACTGGCAGGCGACCATGTAGTCGGCCACGTCACGCAGACCGTAGGCCGCCTCGCTCGAGGCCATGAGGCAGGCGTGGAACAGCAGGACGTCGAAGCTTCCGTCGAAGGACTTGCCCACGTCGACCGCTTCGATCGCGTCCGCCATTTCGCGGATGGTCATCGGTTCGCCTCCGGCGGGGTCGTCGGTGCAGGCACCGGCCCAACCTCCGCCGTGATTGTCGATGATCAGAAGGGTGCGGTCGGCCGGATAGTCCCGCAGGCCGAGCTCGAGGAAGTCGGTCAGGGTCTGCGGGTCCGACATGTCCTTCTGGCCCCACGAGGCCAGACGTTCGGAGCTGATCTGGTCGCCCACCTCGTCGGGGTGGTGTCCGACGTGGTAGACGTTCGCGTCGCCACCGTTCTTCAGCGACGAGATCACGGCGACGATCTCCACTTCGTCGCTCGAGCCGATCAGCTCCATCTCCTGCAGGTCCTCGACCACGAACGAGTTGATGTTCTCGCTGTAGTCGAGGTTGTTGTTGCCGGCCATGTAGGCCAGCACCGTCCAGTTCGTGGGCGTCTCTTCCGTCGGACCGGTGCCGCCGTCGTCGTCGCCGCCACAGCTCGTCACGAAGGCGACGGCCGCGACCAGGACGAGAGCCAGACACGAGGACGCGAAGAACCCGGCCGCGCGCATCGCCCGCCGGCGATGCTCGGTGCGCACACGTCGCATGGTGGTGTCCCCTGGCGATCCGGGGCTCACGGCGTCCGTGCCGGCGCGCCGGGTGGGTCGTCACGCGCGACGACGGGCTGGGGCGGGGCGTGGACGACGGTGCGAAGCGATGGGGTCCGAGCTGGGATTCACGCCGGTCCCGGTCCGGCCGCACGTGGCATGGGCCGGAATCTCCGTCTTCCAGGAATGGTGCGGGAAGCGTAGGTGGCGGCGGGAGCGGGGGTCAAGTGAGGCAAGTGCACGATGGGGTGCGGCAGGCGCCTGCGTGGACTGCATGGGTTCGTCGCTGGGATGGCGGTGATTCGTTGCCGCGCGGATGGCCCGAACGTGCGTTCGGCCGCCCGCCGGTGGTGTGCGATCGAGGATCGCCTTGGCCTGCTCGAAGGAATCGCAGGTGCCGGCGGTGAGGCGGAAGGAGAGGGAGACGGGGTCTTCGGGTTCCGGACCGGAGCCCAGTTCCGCGGCGGAACATCCCCAGGTGTCACCCCGTGATCACGACGCGCCGCGCCAGCGCACCGCGTTCATTCCCTGGATGCCGCGCTCGTTCCCTGCAACCCGCGTTCATTCCCCAGAACCCGCGCTCGTTCCCGGCGCGACAACCGCCCCCCGCAACGATTCTTCTCCACGCTTGTCCGCCCCCGAACCGAACCCTAGACTCCGCCGAAGTCATCAGGTCCACGACCCCGCAAGGCCCACCATCTCCCCGGAGCCCACCCGTGACCGCTTCCCCCGCACCGCCGACCGGACCCGACCGCTGGATCCCGGCGATCCTCGCCCTCGCGTTGCTCGCCGCCATGGCCGTCGCCGCGGCCGCGGGGGGGCTGGCCGGACACACGCCGCTGCTGTGGTTCGTCCTGCTCACGCTGGTGTGCGTGCGGCAGCGGCGCGCGGGGTGGGTGGTCACGATGTACCTGCCGGCGCTCATCCTCTTCCTGCTGTGGTTCGCCGGCGCGGCGCAGTCGGTCACGGTGCCCTTCGCGCTCGGGCTGCTGATCGCCTACCTGCTCGATCCGGTCGTCGACCGCATGGAAACGCGTCTGAGCCGGTCGGCGGCGATCGGGGTGCTGTCGGTGCCGGTGCTCGCGTTGATCGTCCTGCTCGCCGTGGTCCTGATCCCGGCGCTGGTCGCTGAGGGCGGGCAGCTGATCTCACGCCTGCCGGAGCTGCAGGGACCGCTGGAGCGGCTGGGGGTGTGGGCGCAGGCGCAGGCGGCGCGTCTGGGCTACGACGTGCAGCCGGCCTCGATCGCCGACTGGATCCTGCCGCGGATCGAAGGGATCGGTCGCAACCTGCTGGGGGCCGGTGCCGGGGTGTGGAAGGGCGTGCAGGGCGTGATCGCCTTCGTCAGCTTCCTGGTGATCACGCCGGTGGTGGCCACGTACATGCTCCGCGACATCGACCGGATCCGCGAGGGGCTGCTCGAGGCGATCCCGCCGGCCTCGCGCGACGGGGTCGACGGCTTCCTGCAGCAGGTCGACCGGGCGATCAGCGGCTACTTCCGCGGGCAGCTCCTGGTGGGATTGGTGAGCGGGGTGATCTTCGCGGTGGGGCTCACGGTCCTGGGCATGGACTACGCCCTGCTGGTGGGGATCAGCGCGGTGGTGCTGAACCTGGTTCCGTACATCGGGGCGGCGGTGACGGCGGTCCTGGCGGTCTCGGTGGGGCTGCTGAGCGATCCCTCGTGGACCTCGCTGGTGAAAGTCGGCGGGCTGTACCTGGTGGCCTCGACGGTCGAGAACGTGGTGTCGCCGCGGATCATGGGTCATTCCTTGTCACTTCACCCGGTCGTGGTGATGTTGTCGCTCCTGATCGCCGGCCAGTTCCTGGGGCTGGTGGGGCTGCTGGTGGCGGTCCCGGCGGCGGCGGTCATCAAGGAGTCCCTGAAGGTCTGGGCGCCGCAGCTGATGGAACTGTTGCCCCTGCCACGCGACGGAGCGACCTCGGAGTCCGAATCGTGATCCAACTCGAACGAGCACCCGCGACCGGCATCGTGCCGGGCTACGAATGGCGCGAGGGCGACCGCCTGGTGGCGATCGGAAGCACGCGCCTGCGCGACATCCTGGACTTCTACTATCTGAGCGAAGAGGAAGGCGAGACGCAGCTCACGATCGTCGACAACGACGAACGCCACGCGCAGTACCCGATCGACACCTCCGATCTGAACACCTTCGCGCAGGCCTTCGCGCCCATGGAGTTCAAGACCTGCGCGGCGCAGTGCGTGTTCTGCTTCATCGACCAGAACCCGCCGGGCATGCGCCAGAACATCTACGTGAAGGACGAGGACTACCGGTTCAGCTTCCTCTACGGCAACTACATCACCCTGACCTCGCTCGGCCGGCGGGGGATCGAGCGCGTGATCGAACAGAAGCTCAGTCCGCTGTACGTGAGCGTGCACGCCACCGACGTCGAGGTCCGTACGAAGATGCTGGGCATCAAGCGGCAGATGGACGTCATGGCCGTGCTGCAGCACCTGACCGCGAACGGGATCGAGGTGCACGCGCAGATCGTGCTGTGCCCGGGCTGGAACGACGGCGCGGTGCTCGACCGCACGCTCGCCGACCTGTCGACCCTGCACCCCATGCTCAAGTCGATCAGCACGGTTCCGGTGGGCCTGACCGACCACCGCGAGGGTCTGACGAAGCTCGAGCCGGTGACCGTGGACGACGCCCGCGACGCGATCGACCGGATCCACCGCTTCGCCGACCGCTTCGAGGCCGAACACGGAACCCGCCTGGCGTACCCGAGCGACGAGTTCTTCCTGATGGTCGAGGAGGACTTCCCCGACCTGTCCTACTACGAGGAGATGCCGCAGCAGGACACGGGCATCGGCATGTGCCGCGACATGATCACCGACGTGGAGGACGCCCTGGACGAACTGCGCGAGCTCGACGCACCGCGCACGACGGCCACCGTTCTCACCGGCACGCTCGCGGCCACGTTCATGGAGCGCGACCTGCGGCCGCTGCTCGACCGCATCCCCTGGCTCGACCTGCGGGTCGTGGGAGTCGAGAACCGCCTCTACGGCAAGGGCATCACCGTGGCCGGCCTGCTCAGCGGCCGGGACTTCCTGCACGCGATCGAGCAGTTGCCGGACGACGCCGGCGTGGTCATGCTGCCCGACTCGCCGATCAACCACGACGGCGTGTTCCTCGACGACATGCCGCTCGACGAACTGACCGAGCGCTCACGGTTCCCGATCCGGGTGGCAGAGGACGGCCTGGTCGAGACGCTCATCGCCGCGGTCGCGGAGCGGGCGGCATGAGCCTGCCCGTGGTGGCCGTCGTCGGGCGGCCGAACGTGGGCAAGTCCACGTTCTTCAACCGGATCATCGGCAAGCGTCAGGCGGTGGTCGCTCCCGAGGCGGGTGTGACGCGCGACCAACACGTGCATCCCGCCGACTGGAACGGGCGCTGGTTCATGCTGGTCGACACCGGCGGCATCGTTCCCTTCGGCGACAAGGGGGTGTTCGACGAACCCGTCTCGGCGATCGCGCGACAAGCCATGCAGGGCGCCGACGCCGTGATCTTCGTGGTCGACGTGCGCACCGGGATCACCACCGAGGACGAAGCCGTCGCCCGCGAGCTGCGCGGCGTCGACAAGCCGGTCTTCCTGGTCGTGAACAAGGTCGAGGCCAAGGGCGATCTCGCTGAGACCGAGACCTTCCATCGCCTGGGACTGGGACACCCATGGCCGGTGACGGCGCTGCACGGTGAGGGCTCGGCCGACGTGCTCGACGCCCTGGTCGCCGTCCTGCCCGACCGCCGACCCGAAACCGAGCCGGACGACCTCAGCGTGGCCCTGATCGGCCGGCCGAACGTGGGCAAGAGTTCGCTGCTGAACGCGCTGGTCGGGAGCGAACGCGCGCTCGTGAGCGAGATCGCGGGCACCACGCGCGATGCGGTCGACACGCTCCTGCGTTGGCAGAAGCGCCGGATCCGTCTGATCGACACCGCCGGGATCCGCCGGCGCCACAAGCACGACAAGGGCGTGGAGTACTACTCGGTGCTGCGCTCGCTCAGCAGCCTGGCCCGCAGCGACGTGGTGGTGTTGCTCCTCGACGCGACCGAGGGCGTGGTGGCCCAGGACGCACGTGTGGCCGGCGAGATCCACGAGAGCGGCCGTGGAGCGCTGATCGCGCTGAACAAGTGGGATGCCGTCCCCGACAAGGACGACCGTACCTTCCTGCGGCACGAGGAGGACGTCCGCCGTGAGCTCCCGTTCTTGAGCTACGCGCCGATCGTGAGCATCTCGGCCCTCGAGGGGCAGCGCGTTCCGCGCATCCTCGATCTGTGCTGGGGGATCGGCCAGGAGCGTCAGAAAAGCGTTGAAACGAGCCGGCTCAACGACATACTGCAGAAGGCCTTGCAGAAGAATCCGCCGCGTCCGTACCAGGGTGGCACCGGTAAGGTCTACTACGCCACGCAGACGGGCACGGCACCACCGGTGTTCCGGCTCTTCGTCAACCGACCCGAGATCTTCCCGCGCCACTACATCCGGTACCTCAACAACCAGTTGCGGGCGGAGCTGGGCTTCGAGGGATCCAGGATCCGACTCGACCTGAGGAAACGCTCATGAACCCATGGACGGCGTTGCTGGTGGGGGCATTGATCGGCTACGTGCTCGGAAGCATTCCCGCGAGCTACGTCGCCGGTCGCCTGCTGCGCGGCATCGACCTGCGCGACCATGGCAGCGGCAACCTCGGCGCGACCAACGTCTACCGTACGCTGGGCTGGAAGGCGGCGGTCCCGGTGCTCGCCATCGACATCGCCAAGGGCTCTGCCGCCGTGGCGGTCGGTCTGTACCTGCTGCCGTCCTGGTCGACCATGCCCGATCTCACCGCGCTCGTGTGCGCGGTGACCGCCATCCTCGGCCATGGCTTCAGTCCCTTCGTGGGATTCAAGGGCGGCAAGGGCGTGGCCACGGCCGCCGGGGCTTTCATCGCGTTGACACCGGTTGCCACGCTGTCGGCGATCTTCGTGTGGGCCGTACTCCTGGTCGCCACGCGCATCATGAGCGTGGCGAGCGTGGCGGCGGCAGCGGTGCTGCCGGTGAACCTCCTGGTCTTCGAGCTGTTGCAGCGCGGCGGCGAGGCCCGTTGGGCCACGATGATCTTCGGCACCCTGATCGCCGTGTGGGTCATCCTGCGCCACCGGGGCAACCTCGAGCGTCTACGCGAAGGCAAGGAGTCGACCCTGTGGTGAACACCGGGCCGATCGCCGTCCTCGGCGCCGGCTCGTGGGGAACGGCGGTCGCCGCCAGCCTGGCTCGCCACGACGGTCAGGTGCGTCTGTGGGCCCGCGACCCCGAAGTGGCCGCGGCGATCGTCGGGGGACAGAACCCGCGGTATCTGAAGGACGCGGCACTGCCGTCGGGGATCGACGCCTCGAGCGACCTGGAAGAGACCGTCCGCGACGCCACGACCATCGTGCTGGGTGTCCCGGCCGCGGCCACCGCCGACATCGTCGACCGGGTGGTGGCACTCACCGGATCCGACGTCGATTGGGTCCTGCTCGCCAAGGGCCTCGAGCGCGGAACCGGTCGCCGCCTGAGCCAGGTGGTTCTCGAGCACGCCCACGCGACCACGCGCCACGTCTTCGCCCTGCTCGGCCCGAGCCACGCCGAGGAGGTGGTGCGCGGCCAGCCCACGGCCATCGTGCTCGCCGGGCGTCCCTGCCCCGAGAGGGCCGATCTGCAGCGCCGCCTGAGCGGCCCCGGCCTGCGCGTGTACACGAACGACGACCTGATCGGCGTGGAGATCGCCGCCGCGGTGAAGAACGTCCTGGCCATCGCGGCCGGCCTGGGCGACGGCCTGGGGTTGGGCGACAACGGCAAGGGTGCCCTGCTCACCCGCGGGGTGGCCGAGCTCGCGCGGTTGGGCGTGGCGCTCGGCGGCCGACGCGACACCTTCTTCGGGCTGTCCGGTGTGGGCGACGTGGTCACCACCTGTTTGAGCCGTCACAGCCGCAACCGCGCGCTCGGCGAGCGGATCGCCCGGGGCGAAACCATGGAAGAATCCTTGAACTCGATCGGCCAAGTGGTGGAAGGTGTGGCCACTACGAAGACCGTCGTCGAGCTCGCCGACGCGCGGGGAGTCGCCGTCCCGATCGCCCACGAGGTCGCGGCGGTCCTCTTCGAGGGCAAGGCCCCGCGCGAAGCGCTCGACGATCTCATGCAACGGAGCCTGAAGGGAGAGTGGGAGGACGCCCCGCCCGAGGACGACGGCGAGGCGTGACACCCCGGCGGACCCCCGTCCGCCACGACAGACGACCGGGGAAGGATTCCCCGAACCGAGGAGAGGGTCGCTGTGATGGAACACGGTCAAGCCCTGCCGAACCTGCCCGAGAAGCTGTACTACAGCATCCGGGAGGTGTCGGAGTACACCGGCGTGAAGGCGCACGTGCTCCGCTACTGGGAGCAGGAGTTCCCCACCCTGAGGCCGAAGAAGAATCGGGCCGGCAACCGCAGTTACCGGCCGCGCGACATCCATCAGGTCCTGATGATCAAGAAGTTGCTCTACGAGGACGGCTTCAAGATCGACGGTGCCCGTCGGTTGCTCAAGGAAGAGCCCGAGAAGATCGAGCAGCTCGATCTCCTGGCCGAGCCGCCCGAGGTTCGTCGGAAGGCCCAGGTGGCCCAGCTCAAGCGGGAGGTGGCCGATCTCCTGGACTTCGTCCGTGGACTCTGAAGCCGACCCGTGCGAGCCTTGGCGTCTCGGGCGTTGCACGGGACCGCCGATCGGCTAAACTGTCCCCGCGTCGCGTCGGCATCGTTCCCTCGGTGCCGACCAAGGATCTGGTCGGGGCGTAGCGCAGTCCGGTAGCGCACTTGCATGGGGGGCAAGCGGTCGCTGGTTCAAATCCAGTCGCCCCGACCATCCGAATCTCAACGGTCGTCACCGAACCTCCACGGGCGGCCACCGGTCCGGGCCCAACGGCCCCCACGACGAGGGGACTCCCGGCCGGAGTCCCCTTCGTCGTGACCAGAACCCAGGGGTGAGCGGACGTTGAGTGAGCTGACCGTCCTGCTCCCCGGGTACAACGTCGCCCGCCATCTGGGCGAACTGATCCCGAAGATCCGGGAGCACCTGCCCGAGGCCGAGATCCTGCTCGTGGACGACGGTTCCACCGAGGGAACCGCCCACGTCGCCACCGAGCTCGGTCTGCAGGTCGAGATCCACGCCCAGAACCGCGGCAAGGGCGCGGCCCTGCGCACGGGGTTCGACGCAGCGCTCGCGCGCGGGACACGGGCCGTGATCACCATGGACGCCGACGGCCAGCACCTCGCGTCGGAGGCCCACCTCCTCGTCGCCGCCTGGCGCGAAGGGGCCGAGGTCGTCGTCGGAAACCGCATGACGGCCACGGAGTCGATGCCCTGGTTGCGCAAGCGCACGAACGAGTTCACCAGCCGTGTGATCAGCGGACTGGCCGGGACACCCATCCCCGACAGTCAGAACGGGTATCGACTCTTCGACGCGGCCGTGTTGAAGGCGGTGCATCTCGAGTCCGAACGATACGATCTCGAGAGCGAGATCCTGATCAAGGCGGCCGCGCTGGGATTCCGTGTGGTGTCGGTTCCGGTCACCACCGTGTACGGCGACGAGATCAGTTCGATCCATCCGGTGGCCGACACCATTCGCTTCGCACGCCTGGTGTCGCGGGCCGGCCGGTGGCGGCGCCATCCGGGCGAGCGCACGACCCGCGTGTCCTGAACCCCGATTCCCGGGAGATCCATCCGTGCACCTGCTGCTGAGCAACGACGACGGCGTCGACGCCGAAGGCCTCAAGCGTCTGCGCGACGCCCTCCGTACCGCGCGGCCCGACTGGCGGGTCACCGTGGTGGCACCCACGTCCGAGCGCAGCGCCACCAGCCACGCCCTCACCCTGACCCAGCCGTTGCGGATCGAGGAACGCGGCGACGGCGTCTTCGCCGTGTCGGGAACACCGACCGACAGCGTCCTGGTGGCCATGAACTCGATCGTGGCCGACGATCCTCCCGACGTCGTGATCAGCGGGATCAACCACGGCCCGAACATGGGCGAGGACGTCCACTACAGCGGCACCGTGGCCGCGGCCTTCGAGGGACGCATGCTCGACGTGCCTGCCGTGGCCCTGAGTCTCGCCAGCCGTGAGATCCCGCTGCGCTTCGGCGCTGCCGCGCACTTCGCCGGTGAGATCCTCCCCGCCTGGATCGAAGAGGGCCTGGTGCCCGACACGCTCCTGAACGTGAACATCCCCGGCGGCGAACCCCACGAGGTCAAGGGCATCCGCGCCTGCCGACTGGGTAGCCGCAAGTACACCGACGTCGTCGTGCGCAAGGAGGACCCGCGCGGGCGGGCCTACTACTGGATCGCCGGCCACCACCAGGCGATCAGCGAGGAGCCGAACACCGACCTCGTGCTCAGCGCCGAGGGCTGGATCACCGTCACGCCTCTGCTGGTCGACCTGACCGATCACGCCAAGCTCGACCAGCTGGGAGGGATCGACCGGACGTGGTAGGGGACTTCGCCGAACAGCGCCGGGCCATGGTGCAGCACCAGCTGGTGGAACAGGGCGTGCGCGACCCGCGCGTGCTCGAGGCCATGGAACGCGTCCCGCGCGAGGAATTCGTCCCCGAGGACCTGTGGCACCGCGCCTACGATCCCACCGCCCTGGAGATCGGCGACGGCCAGACCATCAGCCAGCCCTACATGGTGGGCTCGATGACCGAGAGCCTGCAGCTGACCGGCGGCGAGCGCGTCCTCGAGATCGGCACCGGCAGCGGCTACCAGGCCGCCGTGCTGGCGTGGCTGGGCGTGGCCGTGGTCACCGTGGAGCGCTACGTGTCGCTGGCGGTGACGGCGTCCCGTGTGCTGCGGCGGCTCGGCCTGACGTCCGTCGAGCAGGTGGTGGGCGACGGCTCGGCCCCGCACTTCCTGGACTTCCGTTTCGACCGGATCCTGGTGACCGCCGCCGCGCCCTCGGTCCCGCCGTCGTTGCTCGAGCACCTGGCGGAGGGAGGGCGGCTGGTCTGCCCGACCGGCGACGCGGCCATGCAACGGCTGTCCATCATCGATCGTCGGCCCGACGGCTTGCGCACCGCGACGGGCACCGCCTGCCGTTTCGTGCCCCTGATCGGCGAGCAGGGCTTCCGGCTCGACCGCTGAGGCGTTGCGGGGGGCACCCGCCTTTGGTAGATTCGTCCGGTTGCCACCGGTGCGCCGGTGGCGATTGTGTCCGTACCGGCGGTGACGCCGGGAGCGGTCTCGGGTCGGGGCGTAGCGCAGCCCGGTTAGCGCGCCT
>DATFKK010000063.1 GCA_035268685.1 Candidatus Krumholzibacteriia bacterium
GCGACCGAGGCACCGGAGGCGAGCGGTCCCGTCCACGAAGCGGTCGCAGTGGCGGCATCCCAGGTTGCGCCCACCGGAGGCGTGCCGATCCAGGGCGGGTCGTTCGAAGCCATCAGCCCGGACGGCACCTGGAAGCGCAGCACGACACTGTCCTGCGACGCGGCCGACACGTTCTCGGCGCGGGCCGCGAACTCGATCGAGCCCCCGCGACGCGCGAGGGCGGTGTCGCCGCCGATCGGCGCCGCCACCACCGGCCCGGTGCCGGCGATCTCGTACGTGGCCCGGACCGGCACCGGCGCCAACGCCACCGTGTCGGGCGAGGCCTGCCCGATCGGCGGCCCGCATCCGCCGAGGACCGTGATCGGCGAGCCATTGTTCAGGGCGTCCTCTGTCTGGAACGACTGCCGGCAGTCCGGCACGCGCGTCCGGAAGACCACGCGCGTTGTGTCGTTCGGGGCGATGTCTCCCGTCCACTGGAACCAGAACGTCGAGGGCGTGACCGTACCGCCGGCCGCGTCGAGTGTCGCGTCGTAGGTCCACACCACACCCACGCCGAAGTTCAGCCGCGCGCCCGGGCGGGCCACCCCGTCGGTCTCGACCATGGTGATCGTGTGCGTGACCGTGTCCCCGTCGCGCGGGGGCCGGTTGGAGTCGGGCGCGCTGCTCACGAACACGTCGAGACCGCCCCCTCCACCACTGCTGACCGCGGTGCTGGTGCTGTTCGCGCCGAAGGTGAGCGTGGTCGGCGCCGTGCTCTGCACGAAGTACTGGCTGAACAGGACGGTCTCGACCCCGCAGTCGACGTCGACCGTGAAGCTCACCTGGCCCGAGCCGCCGGCGGCGACCGTGCCCAGGTTCCAGGTCACGCGCTGGGTGAAGGCATCGAAGGTCCCTCCCGCCGTCGCGCTCGCGAAGGTGGCGTTCGACGGGACGTTGGCCGTGAGCGTGGCCCCGCCCGCGTCGAGGTCGCCCGTGTTCGCGTAGTCGATGGTGTACGTGATCGAGCCCGGGGCGACCGCCGTCGACGGACCGCTCGCGCCGAGGGCCCATTCGACCGCTGGCGGCTCCGGACAGTCCACGCCCACGCAGTCGGTGCCCGCGCCCTGCCAGGTGCCGTTGGCGTCGAGGCAACCGGCTTCGGTCATGCCCGGGCTGCAGGTGCCGTCCTCCAGGCAGCACGCACCCGTGGCGGGCGCCGGACCGCTGCAGTCGTCCAGGGTGTAGGTGGCGATCTGCGCCTGGTCGCTCGCACGGGTGACGATGGCATCGGTGGCGTTCACCAGGGCCGCCGTCGCCACGCCTCCGCCCGTGACGTCGACCACCGATCCGCTCGACGGCCCCACGAAGCTGCCCACGTCCTCGCTGCACAACTCGAACATCTGGTACGAATCGAGGTTGTCCGTGCCGTCGACGTCGTACTGCACGAAGGCGGCGATCCCGTTCGGCGCGAAGGTCACCTCGCCCACGCTGCGGTCCAGCGGGAACGAGCCCGCGCTCGTGGTGCCGTCGGCCAGGCGCTTGAACCAGACCTGCTGTTCGAGCGCGGCGTCGCTCGTCTCGACCACGAAGAAGAGGTCGTTCGACCCGCCCGGCCCGGGATCGTGGAAGCCGACGAAGGCCTCGCTCGTGTCCACGCAGATCGGCGGACCCGCGATCTCCAGCGGATCGCCCGAGGTGGGTGGGATCCGATAGACGTAGTACGAGCGCTGGCTCGTGCACGGCCCGTTCAGCGCCGAGCCGAACAGCACCAGGTGCTCGCGACTCGGCGACAACCGGTACTGCGAGTTGGCGACCGTGTTCGTGAAGGCCAGCGGCACCGGGTGCGAGGCCTCGCCGGGCTCGATCTGCCCGTCGCCGTCGGAATCGATCAGGAAGTTCTGGAAGCTCGCGTCGACCCCGACCCCCGACGTGCTGCCCGGCCCCAGGTAGTAGGGCTGGGCCGCGACGAAGGGAGTCTGGGCGTGGACACTCGGCGCGACGAGCGGGGCGGCCGCCGCCGCGAGCAGACAGACGGCCAGGGCGCGATGGACTCGATGCATGGGGCCTCCGGACGGATCGGTGGGATTCTGGGTCCGGAGGGTGGGACGCGGCGGGGCGGCGGGAATCACAGAGCGCGGCCGGCCGGCGGGAATCACGGAGGGCGTCGAGCCGGACGGGCGTGGCAAGGACGGATGCGGCCGGGAAGACCGTGCCCCGGACGGCCGGGTGGGTCGGCCCGGTGACACCTGGGGATGTTCCGCGCCGAAAGTGGGCTCTCGTCGACGCTCAGACCCGCTCGCCGCAGTAGCGGCACTTCGTCGCCTCGGCCCTGATCAACTCCGCGCAGTGCGGACACTTCTTCATGGCGCCCGTCGAAAGCGCTTCGCGCTCCAGCGCCCCCTGGTCCTGCGGGACGAGCAGTGCGAAGATCAGCCCGAAGGGTCCGAGCAGGATGCCGATCAGGAACCACCCACAGCCGCTGCGCCCCTTGTTCGACGCGACGACGGTCGAGATGACACCGAAGAGGACCCAGGCGAGAAAGGGAAGTTCCATGCTCATGGATGCTCCCGGGGACGCCCCACGGCAAGAGACCGGGGACGGATCGGGGACGTTCCGCGCTGGAACCCGGCGCGTCGGGTTCGGCGCGGCGTGCTGATTCGAAACCGGGGAGCCGTCTGCGATCCTCGCCAGCGGGAGCACGATCACGCACGCGTGAAGTCGTGATCGCGGCCTTCACCGCCGCACGCCGTTCCTTCCCGTGGAACGAAGGGGGAACAGATGACGCCGCGGCGATCGCGCCCGCCCAGGGTGCGCGTGCCTACCGACCCGCCCGACCTGCCCGGGAGTCACCCATGATCACCCACGCCCTCCTGCGCCGCCCCGCCCCGACCGTCGCCGACGGTCTGACCACCGCCGACGAGGGCCGCCCCGACCCCGCGCGCACACGCGAGCAGTTCGAGGCCTACGCCGCGGCCCTGCGCGACGCCGGCGTCGACGCGACCGTGCTCGACCCACTGCCCGACCATCCCGACGCCCACTTCGTCGAGGACGTCGCCGTGGTGACGCCCGAGGTGATCGTGCGCACGCGGCCCGGAGCTCCCGAACGGCGCGGAGAGATCGACGCCGTCGGCGAGGCGTTGCAACGCTTCGGCCCAGTCGTCGACATCGAAGCGCCCGGCACCCTCGACGGCGGCGACGTGCTCACCGTCGGCGATCGCGTGTTCGTGGGGCGGTCGGAGCGGACGAACGACGCCGGCGCACGTCAGTTGCGGGCGATCGTCGAACCGCAGGGGTTCTCGTGCGTGACCGTGCCGGTCGGTGCGGGTCTGCATCTGAAGTCGAGCGTGAACGCGGTGTCGGACGACACGCTGGTCCTGACCGCGGAGTTCGCCCACGAGCCGGCGTTCGCGGAGTTCGATCGCGTGGTCGTTCCCGACGGCGAGGAGTACGCGGCGAACGTGTTGCGGGTGAACGATCGGGTACTGGTGCCGGCGGGGTATCCGGCGATGGCTGGACGCCTGCGCGCGCGCGGGCTCGCGGTCGTCGAGCTGGCGATGAGCGAGTTCCGGAAGATGGACGGTGGATTGACGTGTCTGTCGGTGCGGTTCGGGGGTGGGCGTCGCTGAGCGGGTGTGTGTCGGTGCTGGCCGGGTCGAGGGTCTGCGCGATCGCAGGGGCTTCCGTCGCGGAACGGACTTCCGCTGTGGAGGCGATGGGGATGTTCCGGGGATGTTC
Source organism: Candidatus Krumholzibacteriia bacterium (assembly GCA_035268685.1). Classification (NCBI taxonomy): domain Bacteria; phylum Candidatus Krumholzibacteriota; class Candidatus Krumholzibacteriia; species Candidatus Krumholzibacteriia bacterium. The sequence continues at coordinate 3,715 of DATFKK010000063.1, forward strand.
CGCGCCGGAAGACTTCCGGTTCGGACGTCGTCGCATCACGCGACCGATCGACGCTGTACCCCCACAACCTTTCGATGTCGAAGACAGGCAGGCCACGCGGGCATCGACATGGACCACCTCGTTCGATGGTTCCGAGCTTT
>DATFKK010000064.1 GCA_035268685.1 Candidatus Krumholzibacteriia bacterium
AGGGATCGACGTGGAAGCCGATGTTGATGAAGAAGAACGGCGTGAAGAAGGCGTGCAGGTCGCGGAACGAGGTCTCGGTCCTGACCGCCTCACGGTCGTGACTGAACACCAGCCCCGCGAAGAGCGCGCCGATGGCCAGCGAGAACCCGAGCCAGCCCGCGATCGACGCGATCACGAAGCCCACCCCGGCGACCACGATCATCCGCTCGGAAGAGCCCAGCCGACTCGCTCCGCGTGTGATCCTCCACTCGAGCGTGCGCGAGAAGCAGTAGCAGAACAGCGCGAAGCCCAGGAACTGCGCGACGAACACCCCGAAGGTCGAACCGAGCGCTCCCCAGACCGATCCGCCCCGATCCAGCACGGGCGCGACCGCGAAGAGCAGCGCCATGAGCGCCACGCCCCCGATGTCGTCGAGCTCGGCGACGTCCAGGGTGAGCCGGCCACTGGGCGAATCCAGCGCGTCGCTCTCCTGCCAAATCGCCACCGACACCCCCACGCTCGTGGCGGTCAGTGCCGTCCCGGTGAAGAGCGCGGCCAGCAGGTCCCCGCCCAGGATCCAGTACACCGTCCCGAAGCCGGCGGCGAAGGCCACGAGCATGTTGCCGACCCACAGCACGCTGGCGGTGGGGAGCTTCTCGGCCAGGGCCCGCGGATGGCTGGTGAGGCCGACCTCGAACAACAGCGCGACGATGCCCAGACTGGCGAGCAGGTCGAAGGCCGTCCGGATCTCCGGTCCCATGAACCCCCACTGCGCGTCGGCCGCGCGCAACAGGACCCCGAGCAGGAGATGCCCGACGAGGGCCGGCAGCGAGAAGCGCTGCGCCACGCCCTTCACGACCACGGCCAGGGTCACCGCGAGCCCGATCAGCAGGACCTGCAGAGCCGAGACGTGTTCGCCGCCCATGCGCTTACCTCGATCGAAGCGAACGACCCCGGAGGCTGCGCCCTCCGGGGTCTTCGATCCATCGTGGTCGGCGCGGCCGCGGGGCAGGGGATTCCCCCACCTGCGGACGACTACTCCGCGTCGCCGGTGTACTCCACGCCCTCGGTCCACCACTCCGGCGCCGGCGCACCCTTGGTGAAGTGGTCGATGAAGGCCTTCATCCTGAGCGAGTAGTCGAGCTTGTTCGGGTACTGCTTCAGGTGATGCGGCTCGCCCCGGTACTGCAGCATGACCGCCGGCTTGTCGAGACGTCGCATGGCCATGTACAGCTCGATGCCCTGGGTCCAGGGCACGGCCTCGTCCTCGTCGCCGAACTGGATCAACAGCGGCGTCTCGATCCGGTCGGCGAAGAACACGGGCGAGTTCTCGATGTACAGGTCGCGCCGTTCCCAGAGCGAGGCCCCCAGGCGCGACTGCGACTTCTCGTACTGGAACTGCCGCGACAGTCCGCTGCCCCAGCGGATGCCGCCGTAGGCGCTGACCATGTTGCTCACGGGTGCTCCGGCGACCGCGCAGGCGAAGATGTCGGTCTGCGTGATCACGTGGGCGGCCTGGTAGCCGCTCCACGAGTGGCCGTGCAGGGCGATGCCGTCGGGATCGGCCACGCCCATGTCGACGAGCTCCTGCACGCCCGGCACCAGGCACTTGGTCGCCGCGTAGCCGGGGTTGCCGACGTCGAAGCGGACGTCGGGCAGGAAGACGGCGTAGTCGTCGCCCGCGTAGATCGGAAAACTCGGCCGGTGGTTGATCTGCGGATCGTTGAAGCGGTGCAGGCGCTGGCTGAAGAAGCGGTAGAAGTAGACGAGCACGGGGTAGCGCTCGTCCTCGTCGTAATCGGCCGGCTTGATCAGCACGCCCTGCAGCGGCGTTCCGTCCACGCTCTCCCACTCGACGAGTTCGGCCGAGCCCAGGTCCAGGTCGTCGAGCCGGGGGTTGATCTCGGTGATCCTGCGCGGTCGGTCGAAGTCGGTGTCGGTGACCCAGAAGTCGGGGAACTCGGTGTAGCTCTCCTCGGTGTACACCACCACGTCGGCCTCGTCCGCGCGGCGGAATCCGGAGTAGAACTTGTCGTCCTGCCGCAGTTCGCGCACGCCGGCGGAGTCCATCGCACCCCGCCACACCGACGAGTTCTTGGCGCGCTCGTCGAAGCCGGTGAGCAGGAGCTCGGCGTCGGGGGCGAAGCCCTCCTTGTCGTCGTCGAGGTCGAGCACGCGGTAGATCCGCTGCTCGGCGCGGCCGCGGCCCTCGGTCAGGCAGACGGGCTCGCCACCGTCGGTCGGGAAGCGCCACACGTCGTACTTGTCGTGGATCAGCACGACCGAGTCGTCGTCGGCCCAACCGCCCACGCCGTAGCCCGGCGCGCTGCGCGGGTAGTCGTGGTCCTCGTTCGCGAAGGGAACCCCGAGGTCCTCGCCCAGACGCCGGTGGTCCTCGCGCTCGACGTCGTACAGCCACCACTGACCGTCACCGGTCGGGCGGTAGTAGGCGACGAAGCCGCCCTCGGGCGACAGCGAGACCGTGTCCTGCGTCTTCTCGACCACGAGGGTGCGTTGGCCGGTGTCGAGGTCGACGACGTAGTGGTCGGAGTAGAAGCCGTCCCAGGTCATCAGTTCGAGGTGCGGGACCATGGTCTCGCCGTGGGTCACGTGCGGGTTCTGCACGACGGCCACGTCGGGCATCGTTTCGTCGGCCAGGGACACGAGCGATGCGTCGGCGACGTCGACGACGGCGCGGTGGAGCTGCTCCTGCCGCTCCTCCCAGCTCGCCTTCTCGTGCGTCTTGATGCGCGGATCGTCCCAGTGCCACACGTCGACCTCGCGGTCGTCGCGGATCGCGTCGAGGTCGTAGGGATCGAAGTCCTCGACGGAGTCGCCTTCGCCCTCACCGTCGGCCGCATCCCCGCCCTCGTCGTCGGGATCGGACCCGGACTCGACCGGACGCAGCCCGACGAACAGACGCTCGCCGTCGCGGGTGAACTCGAGGTCGTTCTCGGTGGGATAGCGACGACCTTCCGGGGCCGGGACGCTGGTGACCGGTCCGACGTCGTCGCCGGCTCGCGGGCTCAGCAGTTCGAGGACGACGCCGGTGACGTTCTCGGGGTCGGAGGCGTCACCGCGTAGATAGGCCAGGCGAGCGTCCTCGGGAGCCCACGCCATGGCCGGGTAGGCGGTCTGCGGCGCTGCGTGAACGGTGGCCACACGCAGACCATCGTCGAGTGATCGCAGTTCGAGTCGATCGTCCTCGCCATCGGCCGTGGCGATCGTCAGGGCCAGCCACCGGGAGGTGGGGTCGAAGGCCATCGACACCACGCTCTCGAACTCGAAGCGCTCGAGGTCGGACAGACGGAGGACCGCCACGCGGGTGCCCGCCTCGCGTTTCTCCTCGTCGGCCTGGGTCTCGTCGGCCTCGGCCTCGGTCTCGACGGTCTCGGCGTCCTCGGTGGAATCGGGCTCGTCGGCCTCGAAGTGCAGGGCGAACCAGGCGCCGTCGTCGCTGAAGGCGTAGGCCTTCACCCGCTCGAAGCTCCATTGCTCGCCGTCCTCGGTCCGCAGGAGCACCGCGCCCGGCTCCGGCGGCTCGTCCGCGGTCTCGCGCACCGCAAAGGGAGCGAGTTGCTGCGCGGCGCCCCAGGCGCCGTCGGTGCTCAGGCGTGGCGCCGAGCCGCGCTCGATCCGGTACTCGTCCCCGCCGCGGGTGGCGCGGACGACCACCTCGCCGTCCCCCCGCCCCGGACGCGCCTCGAAGGCGAGCCAGCTGCCGTTCTCGGCCATGGTCGTGCCGTGGACCTTGCGCATCTTCATGAGGTCGGTCCAGGTCATCGGCCGGTCGGCCATCACGCGCGAGGGGGCGAGCAGCAGGAGCAGCAAGACGATCCGAACGGCGATACGGCGCATGACTTCCTCCGAGAACGGGAACGGGAGCGTCGGCGAGAGGATCACCGATCATCGACGACGACCGACACGATGGCAACCGCGGGGCCCGGAAACGACGGTGCGGGCACGGACGAAGCCGTACCCGCACAGGGGGGGACGTCGTGCGGGCCGACATGCCGCCCGCATGGGTGCCCGGAGCCGATCAGTTGCTCTGGGCGTACTTCTTGTGCTCGCGCACCGTGATGCGCTCGGGCTGGCTCTCGGCCACACGTTGCATCTGCGCGCAGTCCCAGCAGACCGGACGACAACGGGCGAGCACCTCGTCCATCTTCTTCGCCGGGTGCTGCTCCCACACGGTCACGTGGCCGTGTTCGTTCAGCAGTCCGGGCTCGTGCACGGCCCAGTCGATGTGGTCGCCGAAGGTCTTGCCGCACAGGGCACACTCGGACCCCGCATAGAAGGAATCGAGCTGACTGCGGACGAAGCACCCGTCCGGCGCGGTGGCGATCTCCTTCAGGCAGGGCTGGTCGCAGTCCTGCCGCTCGGGCCAGCGCGTGCAGCTCTTCAGCCGGCGCTCTTCGTCGCGGCGCAGGGCGTGGGAGATCGCGTGACCGGGGTCGACGACCACGGCCTGCTTCTCTCCCGTCTCGGGGCAACGCACCACCCGCACGTCGGACTCGCGTCGCCATCGGATCGCGATGGCCACGAACCCGGCGACGACGGCGGCGATCGCCAGGACCCAGATCAGAACGGTCATGATCCGCACCCCCTTTCGATCTCCAAGATCCCGATCGACGGACGGAATCGCGAGCGCGATTCGGTGACCTGGCCCGTCGCCGCAATCACAGCTTCAAGTCATTGTCATACAATCCGTTGCGAGCATAATGCACGCGCACCATTCGGCGGCCACTGCCCTCGCCGCCCGTTCCGGACCCAGCCGGCCACCAGGGATCGGAATTCCACACCTCCCTTGACATCACCCGGCATGGACACGAAACTGCCGGATGAATTCCGCGCGCCCCGCTCCGGCGGCACCGCGCGGCGGTCCCGGAATCGGCAACAGCGGCCCGAGGGACCGGGTGGGATGGGACTCACCGTTCGTGATTCGCTGTGAGGAGGTGATCCGTGTCTAGTATCGGTTCTGGATTCGCGGGAGGAGCGGCCCTGTAGGGGAGCGCTCGCGAAGCGACCGGTCAGACGGATCGGTCCCCCTCGCAGGGGATCCCACCGTCTCCGACCCGTATCGAATCCGAGCCCCGGCTCCGAACGAGGGAGCCGGGGCTTCTTCGTGTCCGCGACGGATGACATCACCGTGCCGATGCGCGATCATCACGGGCCGTTTCCTGCGCTCGCCCCCGGCCGGAGGCCCGACCGTGAACCGCACCATCGCCCTGTTCCTGATCGTCCTGCTCGTCTCCCCCGCCCACGCCGCCGACCAGGGGCGCATGATCGACTCCATGGGCGACATCCTGCCGCTGCGCGAACGCCCCGCGGTGGTGAACGAGATCCTCGCCGAGCGGTTCGACACGCTCCTGCCGCGGTTGATGACCGAGAGCGGCCTCGACATGTGGCTGGTGATCGCGCGCGAGTACGCCGACGACCCGGTCTACGCCTCGCTGGTCCCGAAACCGAGCTTCACCGCACGGCGCACCACCATGCTCGTGTTCCACCGGCTCGACGACGGCACCGTCGAACGCCTGACCGTGGCGCGCTATCCGCTGGGCGAACCCTACGAAGAGGCCTGGTCGGGTGGATCGCTCGACGAACAGTGGACGGCCCTCGGCGCGCTGATCGAGGAGAAGGATCCCGACCGCATCGGGATCAACGTATCGCGCGACTGGCCCGTGGCCGACGGCCTCACCCACGGTCTCCACGAACGTCTACTCGAAGTCCTGCCCCCGGCCCACGTGGATCGGCTGGAGCCGGCCGAGGAACTCGTCGTGCGGTGGCTCGAGACCCGCACCGACCACGAGATCGAACTCTACGCCCACGTCGTCTCGCTCGCGCGCGCGGTGATCGCCGAGGGCTTCTCGTCGGAGGTCATCACGCCGGGTGTGACCACCACCGACGACGTCGCCTGGTACCTGCGTCAGCGCTTCGCCGATCTCGACCTGCCCGTGTGGTTCATGCCCTACGTGAACATCCAGCGCGAAGATCTCGAGTGCGCCGACGACGAGGCCTTCTGCGGTACCGGCGGCGTGATCCACCGCGGCGACGTCCTGCACACCGACGTGGGGATCTGCTACCTGGGTGTGTGCACCGACACCCAGGAGATGGCCTACGTCCTGCGCGTGGGCGAACACGAGGTGCCCGGCTTCCTGCAGGACGCGATGGCCGTGGGCAATCGGTGGCAGGACCAACTGACCGCGAACTTCGAGACCGGCCGCACCGGCAACGAGATCCTCGCCGCCACCATCGCCGACGCCGAGGCCGACGACCTCGTGTCGAGCACCTACACCCACCCGATCGGTCGCTTCGGCCACGCGCCGGGCCCGACCATCGGCATGTGGGACGACCAGGACGGCACGCCGGTGCGCGGCGACTGGCCCCTGCATCCGAACACGGCCTACGCGATCGAGGGCAACGTGAAGGTGCCCACCGATGGCTGGGGCGGCGGCAACGTCCAGATCAAGCTCGAGCAGAGCGCGGTGTTCGACGGCGAACGCGTGCTCTACCTCGCCGGCCGGCAGATCGAGTGGCACGTGGTGCGCTGATGCGCTGGCTCGATGCACTTCCCTACGGTCCGCTGGTGGTCGCCGCGCTGCTGCTGGGAGGCGCTCCCTTCCAGCCGCAGCCCCACTTGGTGGAGAAGCTGCAGATGCTGACCGCGGGCACTCTGCACCGGCCGATCGACGTCTTCGACCTGTTCATGCACGGAACGCCGGTGGCCCTGCTGCTCGCCAAGGCCGCCCGCGATCTGTGGAGGCGGCGGACCCATGCGCCGGGTTGAGCGGCAGCGTGTCACGTCGGCCAGGCATCCTCGTACCGCGCTCCCCACCCCTTTCCCGAACCGAGGAGATGCCAACGATGCCCCTGAACGAACACCAGCAGCGTCTGTGCGACGAGAGCCCCCACGACTTCACCGGCCTGAAGGCCGTCCTGCTCAACTGCTCGCTGAAGAAGGATCCGGAGCGGTCGCACACCCGCGCCCTGCTCTCGGTCGCCGGCGAGATCATGCGCCGCAACGGCGTCGAGGTGCACGAGGTCCACGCCGCGTCGCACGAGATCGCCTACGGCGTGTACCCCGACATGACCGAACACGGCTGGTCACGCGACGACTGGCCAACGCTGTGGAAGACGATCGAGGCCGCCGACATCCTCGTCCTTGGAACACCGATCTGGCTGGGCGAGGAGAGCTCGGTGTGCCGCATCGTGATCGAGCGGTTGTACGGCATGTCGGGCGCGCTGAACGACCGCGGTCAGAGTTCGTACTACGGCAAGGTCGGAGGCGCCGTCGTCACCGGCAACGAGGACGGCATCAAGCACTGCGCCATGTCCCTGCTCTACGCCCTGCAGCACCTGGGCTACACGATCCCGCCCCAGGCCGATTGCGGGTGGATCGGCGAGGCCGGCCCGGGCCCGTCGTACGGCGACGAGGTCGACGGCACGCCCGCCGGCTACGACAACGACTTCACGCAGCGCAACACCACGATCATGGCCTGGAACCTCATGCACACGGCGAAGATTCTGCGCGATGCGGGCGGGCTGCCGAACCACGGGAACGACCGGCGGGCGTGGAAGGCCGGGTGCCGGTTCGACCACGAGAACCCGGAGTTCCGGGCTTGAGGCGCGCTACATCCGCAGCAACGCGCTCCCCCACGTGAATCCGCTGCCGAACGCCGACATCGCCACCACCATCCCCGGCTCGAGCACGCCGGCGTCGATGGCGTCGCGCATCCCGATCGGAATCGTCGCCGCCGTGGTGTTGCCGTACTTCTGGATCGTGTTGAACACACGGTCCTCGCTCACGCCCAGGTTCTTCGCCACCTGCTGGTTGATGCGCAGGTTCGCCTGGTGGAAGAGGAACAGATCGACGTCGTCCACGCTCATCGCGTTCGCCTCGCAGGCCTCGAGCACCGACTCGGGCATACGCTTGCTCGCGTGCACGAACACGAACTTGCCGTTCATGTAGGGGAAGTGCCGGCCCTCGTCGATCATCTCGTGGGTGATCCGGGGGCCCTCGGTGGTCTGGGTCGGCGCGTCCATCCACAGCTCGCGGGCGTGACGACCGTCGGCGTGTAGATGTGTCGAGTAGATCTGGGCGTCCTCGTGGCCGAGGACATCGGTCGCCTCCACCACCACGGCGCCGGCGCCGTCGCCGAAGAGCACGGCGATGTCGCGGCCCCGCGTGGTCTTGTCCAGCGATTTCGACTGGACCTCGGACCCCACGACGAGCACGCGCTCTTTCGCCCCGGTCCGGATGAACTGATCCGCGATCGCGAGCCCGTACAGGAATCCGGTGCAGGCCTGACGGATGTCCAGGGCGGGAATGCCGGGACAGTCGAGCTTCTGCTGCAGGAAGCAGCCGGTGCCGGGGAACTCGTGATCGGGGCTGAGCGTGGCGAAGACGATCATGTCCAGATCGTCCGGCCCGACGCCGGCATCGTCGAGGGCCTGCCGGCTGGCCTCCAGCGCGAGATCCGAAGTGGTCGTCGTCCCCTCCACCCAGTGCCGGGTCTCGATCCCCGTCCGCTGGCGGATCCACTCGTCGCTGGTCTCCATCATGCCGGCCAGGTCGTCGTTGGTGACCACCCGCGGCGGTACGTACTTGCCCACGCCGGCGATCCGGCTGCATCGCGCGCTCATCCGATTCCTTCCCGGGGCTCGGCGCCCACGCGGGGGACGTCGACGAGCATGGCACGGAAGTGCCCGGATCTCAACGACAGCAGCCCGCGAACGCTGCGTTCGCGGGCGTACTCCCGTGACACCAGGATGTGCCGCACCCGGGTGTCGGCGACTCGGGCAAACGTGGACCGATCAGGCGATCAGTCCTCGACGACGGTGATGGCGTCCTCGGGACAAGGGTCGACACAGGCGTAGCACTCGGTGCATTCGTCCGGGTCGACCTGCGCCTTCCCGTCGACCATCGAAATGGCCTCGGTCGGGCATACGTCGATGCATTCACCACAAGCGTTGCATAGATCTCGGTCAACAACGGCAGGCATGTTGGTTCCTCCGGTCGATTCCCCGCCCGTGTCGGCGTCTCCATCGCCTGAATCCACACGGGTCGTGAATTCAGCGCACAGACAAGCACGGACCCGGCCGAACCGTCAGGGTGAAAGTGTGAGAAGGGCCTTCGGATCGTGTGAGAACGTGTCGATTCCGAGACCATGCCGTCCGCGAGCGGATCAGTCGTCCCCACGGAGGTTGCGGGCGACGGCCATGGCCAGCTCCAGGGCCTGCTCGTAGTTCAGCCTCGGATCCACCGCCGACCGGTAGGCGCGCTCCAGGTCCGCCTCGGCCAGGCCCCGCGCTCCACCCACGCACTCGGTCACGTCCTCGCCGGTCAGCTCGAAGTGCACGCCTCCCAGCACCGAGCCCAGGCGGACGTGCACGTCGAAGGACTGGTGGAGCTCGTTGAGGATCCGGTCGAAACGCCGGGTCTTGATCCCGTTGTCGAGCGTCTCGGTGTTGCCGTGCATGGGATCGCACACCCAGAGGACGGTCCGACCCATCGCCCGCACCGTCTCGATCAATCCCGGCAGATGGTCCTCGACCCGATCGTCGCCCATCCGATGGATCAGCGTGAGTCTTCCCGGTTCGGCGTCGGGGTCGAGGGTCTCGACCAGGCCCCGCACCCACTCGGCGTCCATGGCCGGACCGACCTTCACCGCGATCGGATTGCGGATTCCCCGGAAGAACTCGACGTGGGCACTGTCGAGCTGAGCGGTGCGCATGCCGATCCAGGGGAAGTGGGTCGAGAGGTCGTACCAGCCCTCGCGGCGCGGAACCCGGCGGGTCTGGGCCTGTTCGTAGAACAGGGACAGCCCCTCGTGGCTGGTGTAGAAGTCCACCCGTCGCAGGCTGGCCGGCTCGCGACCCAGAACGGCCTCCATGAAATCGATCGACTGCTTGATCCCTTCGACGATCCGCCCGTACTCGGAACGCAGCGGTGAGCCGTCGAGGAATCCCAGGTTCCAGTACTCGGGGTGGTGCAGGTCGGCGAAGCCGCCCTCGGCCAGGGCCCGGATGAAGTTCAGCGTGAGTGCCGCCCGCTCGTAGCCCTTCAGCAGGAGCTGCGGATCCGGGGTGCGATCCTCGCGCGTGAACGGCGCACGATTGACGAGATCGCCCCGGTAGGTGGGCAGCTCGATCCCGTCACGGGCCTCGGTGTCGGTCGACCGGGGCTTGGCGTACTGACCGGCGAAGCGCCCCACGCGGACCACCGGGCGGCGGGTCCCGTGGACCAGGACCAACGACATCTGCAGCAGGATCTTCAGCTTGCTGGTGATGGCGTCGACGTCGCAGTCGTCGAAGCTCTCGGCGCAGTCTCCGCCCTGCAGAAGGAAGGCCTCGCCGCGGGCGGCGGCGGCCAGTTCGTCCTTGAGGGCCTCGACCTCCCAGGACGTCACCAGCGGGGGCAGGTGCGACATCTGCCCGACCACGTGCGTCACCTGGGACGGATCGGGGTAGTTCGGCAGCTGCGTGGCGGTGCGATGCTGCCAGCTCGTGGGAGTCCAGTTGTCCATGGAACGCTCGGGGCGGCGGGTTCGACCAGGGCCGGATCGTTACGGTAATCGGGCCGCGAGGGGCTGCCAACCCCGGGACCGCGGGTTCGGCAGCCAGACGATCCACCCGGGCGCGGGCCTCGGGGTGGGCGCGTCGCGATTGCGCGGGCGCTCAGAGCCCGAGGTCCTCGGGGCCGGACGACCGACCACGGGCCGGACGGTTCACGCGAGGGGGCCGCCGAAGCGGGCCCAGACCGTGCCCAGGAGCGCGATCGCACCGAGCAGCAGGAGGGCGTGGACCTTCCCGTCGCGCGCCACGTCACGGCCGAGCAGGACCCGGACGAGCACTCCGATGCCGGCGCTGCCCGCCGATGCGGCGAGCAGACTGGCGCCGATCCGGGCAAGACCGAGATCCCACTCGCGGCGGACCGGGGAGTCCCAGCGCTTGTCGAAGAGATTGGGCGTCTGGGGCGCCGCGTGGTCGAGGAGGTAGGCTCCACCGACCAGGCACAACACCGACAGAACGATGAACACGGCCCCCCAGCGCTTCCACGCGCCCGGCACCGCGGTCGAGGCGGCGGTCATGACGATCCTCCCGAGAGGCCCTCTTCCGGCCACGAGGCTTCTCGCGGCGGATATCGACCGCTGCGGCCACGCACTTGAGCACCGATCGGCCGGGGATCTCGACACCTGACGTCGCCGCATCGTTCGGTTAGGATCGGATCCCCGTTTCTCGACGCTTCTCCGTCGCCTTCTCGCCGCTTCCTCGGGAGGTCGCCGTGTCCGACGTCTACGATGTCAAGGACCACATCCGCAGCCGTGCGCACATCGATTCCATGGCCGAGTACGAGCGCCTGTACCGGCTGTCGCTCGACAACCCCGAGTGGTTCTGGGCCGAGCAGGCCAAGGCACTGACCTGGTTCCACCCCTGGAACATGGTCTTCGACGCCGACTACGAAGAAGTGGACTTCGCCTGGTACAGCGGGGGCCGGCTCAATGCCTGCTTCAACTGCGTCGATCGTCACGTTCCCGAGCGTGGCGAGGAAACGGCGATCATCTGGGCGTCCGACGAAGCCGGCGTCTACAAGCACATCAGCTACCGCGAGCTGAAGCACCAGGTCGCGCGGATCGCGAACGTCCTGCTCAAGTTCGGTGTCCGCAAGGGCGACCGGGTGTGCATCTACATGCCCATGATCCCCGAGGCGGCCTACACCATGCTCGCCTGCGCACGGATCGGAGCCGTGCACTCGGTGGTCTTCGGGGGCTTCAGTGCCGAGTCGCTGCGCGACCGCATCGTGGACGCCCAGGCCAAGGTCGTGGTCACCGCCGACGAGGGCCTGCGCGGCGGCAAGGTGATCCCCCTGAAGAAGATCACCGATCGTGCGATCGAGGGCATGAGCACGGTCGAGACCGTGCTCGTGGCCAAGCGCACCGGCAACGACGTTCCGATGCAGGTGGGCCGGGACCACTGGCTCGAGGAAGAAGCCCACCGCCAACGCTCGACCTGCACCGTCGAGTGGATGGGAGCCGAGGACCCTCTCTTCGTCCTCTACACGAGCGGGAGCACCGGCCGCCCCAAGGGTGTCATGCACACCACGGGCGGCTACATGGTCTACGCGGCCATGACCCACAAGTACGTGTTCGACTACCACCCGGGCGACGTCTACTGCTGTGCCGCCGACGTGGGATGGATCACCGGGCACACGTACATCGTGTACGGTCCGCTCGCCAACGGTGCGACCACGGTCATGTTCGAGTCCACGCCGACCTATCCCGACGCCGGACGCTACTGGCGGATGGTCGACGACCTGGGGATCAACATCTTCTACACCGCACCCACGGCGCTCCGCGCGATCGCCCGCGCCGGTGACGAGCACGTGAAGCGCTACAAGCGTGACTCCCTGCGAGTGCTCGGCTCGGTCGGCGAGCCGATCAATCCCGAGATCTGGCGCTGGTACCACGACGTGGTCGGCAACGGCGAGTGCGCCGTGGTCGACACCTGGTGGCAGACGGAGACGGGCGGGATCCTGATCACGCCGCTGCCCGGAGTGACCCCCACCAAGCCGGGATCCGCAACCCTTCCCTTCTTCGGGGTCGAACCGACACTGGTGGATCCGGAGAGCGGCAAACCACTCGAGGGCAACGACGTGAACGGGGCTCTGTGCCTGTCGGCCCCGTGGCCGGGACAATCGCGCACGGTGTGGGGGGACCACCAGCGCTTCCGCGACACCTACTTCACCACCTACAAGGGCTATTACTTCACGGGCGACGGCTGCCGGCGTGACGAGGACGGCTACTACTGGATCACCGGACGCATCGACGACGTGCTGAACGTCAGCGGCCATCGGCTCGGCACGGCCGAGGTCGAGAGTGCGCTGGTCGCCCACCAGGGCGTGGCCGAAGCCGCCGTGGTGGGATACCCGCACGACATCAAGGGAACCGGTATCTACGCGTACGTGGTGCTGGGATCCGACTTCGGAGAAGGCGACGCCCAGCACATCGAGGGTGCGCTGCGCGAGCAGGTCCGCCACGCGATCGGTGCCTTCGCCGCCCCGGACGTGATCCACGCCACCAAGGGCCTGCCCAAGACGCGCAGTGGAAAGATCATGCGGCGGATCCTGCGCAAGATCGCCTCGAACGAGTACGAGGGGCTGGGCGACACCAGCACGCTGGCCGAACCGCAGGTGGTCGACGATCTGATCGAGGAACACCGCGAGCGGATGGGTTGAGCGTGGACTCCGCACTCGACGCCTTCGAACGGACCGCGGTCGATGCGCTGCTCGCGGGCGACCATCCCGTGCTCGAGCGGCTGCGGTCCCAGATGGCGACGGCCTCCGTACGTGATCGCGAGCAGGGCGAGTTCGGTCGGTTCACCGACCTGTGGGTCGAAGCCGACCCGATCGACGTCCAGGACCGCTTCGCGATCGACGACGTCTACGCCCGGGTCCGGGGGGTCGAGGACGAGGTCGCCCTGCTGCTGCACGTGGTCCGCGGGCGTCTCAAGACCCTCGAGGCCTTCGTCCCCCGTCCGGTCTGGCCCGACGAGCCGGAACTCGTCGAGACCTGGTACGTTGCACCCGACGTCGAGGAAGCCGGTCAGCTGCACCGTGGAGCCGAACGCACGCTCACCTTCGCCCTGCGGGGTCTCACCACACCCCGCGAAGACGACTGAGCCGGTCGCGAGCCACGCATCCGGCGTGCTAGACTCGACGAAACGTCCTTTGTCCTCGCCGCCCTCCCGTCGCGCCTCGCGACGACGGCTCCCGCTCGCACCCCAGGACTCCATGGAAAGGATGCCCGCATGAAGCGCGCACCGGAGCGGGCCGCGGTCCGCCGCCTCGCCGCGGCCTGGCCACTGGCCTGCCTCGTCCTTCTCGCCGTCGTGTTCCCGCCGAACACCGGATCCGGGCCGGCCACGGCCGCGACCGACAACACGTCCGGGCTCCGGATCTCCCTCGACCCCGACAGCGGTGCACCCGTCGGCATGCCGCCGGCGAGCGCGCTCGAGCGCTCGTTCTCGCTGGACCGGGCTCTGAGCCGATCCAGCGCCGGCCTCGTGGAACGACGCAACCCGGACGGATCCTACGGGGTCCACCTCCAGGGTCGCTTCATGAGCGCGAGCGTCGCCCACATCGACGACCAGGGCCGTCTGCACCGCGTGTGCACCGACGACCCCGAACACGCCCGCGCCGTCCTCCGCGGCGAGACGCAGCCGTCCTGTGACCACGATCACGACCCCGCGTCCTGGGAGGTGAAGTGATGCGACGTCGCCTCACCGCCCTCGGGCTCGCCGCTCTGCTGATGGCGTCCAGTCCGGCACTGGCACTCGAGATCGTCATCGACAACCTCGACGGTGCCGGCGAGGGCTTCAACGACACCACGCCCGTCACCCCCCTGGGTGGCAACAGCGGGACCACTCTCGGCGAGCAGCGGTTGATCGTGTTCCAGACCGCGGCCGACATCTGGGAGTCGATCCTGCAGAGCCCGTCGGCCGACATCACCATCACCGTCAACGCGACCTTCGATCCCTTGACGTGTGGCCAGTCGAGCGCCGTGCTCGGATCGGCCGGACCGATCACCGTGCAACGGGACTTCGTCGGCGCCGAGTTCACGAATACCTGGTACCACGTCGCGCTGGCCAACAAGCGTTTCGGAGGCGACCTCGAGACCGGATCGTCGGACATCGTCGCGCGATTCAACTCGGCGATCGACGGCAACGACTCGTGTCTGAGCGGAACGAACTGGTACTACGGCCTCGACGGCAACGAGGGCACCGACACCGAACTGCTCCCGGTGGTCCTCCACGAGATCGGCCACGGCCTGGGCTTCAGCGAGTTCGTCGACGGCGACACGGGCGAACTCTTCCTCGGCCGGATCGACATCTTCAGCCGTTTCCTCTTCGACGAGACCGAGGGACTGTTCTGGAGCGAGATGAGCAACGCCCAGCGCGTGGCGTCGGCCCGGAACGACGGCGGCGTGGTGTGGGACGGCGACGCCTCGACCTTCCAGGCCGCCCAGGCACTCGACGGTCTGCCCGTTCTCGACATCAGTGCCCCGGCCTCGGTCGCGGGTGACGTCACGGAGATCGGGACGGCCTCGTTCGGACCTTCGGTCCAGGAGCAGTCGGCCAGTGGCACGATCGTCCTGATCGACGACGGTAGCGGTACCACCAGCGACGGGTGCTCGGCCGCGGTCAACGGCGGCGAGCTCGACGGCGCGATCGCGCTGATCGATCGCGGCAGTTGCACCTTCGTCAGCAAGGTGGAGAACGCCCAGTCGGCGGGGGCCGTGGGCGTGATCATCGCGAACAACGTCCCCGGCGACGGCCCCATCCAGATGGGCGGTGTCGATCCGGGGACGCTGACCGTTCCCACGATCAGCGTGTCCTTCGAGCAGGGCGAGAGCATCAAGAGCGCCCTGAGCGAGGGCGTGATCGCGACCATCGCTCCCGACCCGACACGTCTGGCGGGGGCCAGCCCCAGCACGGGCCGTCTGTTGGTCTACACTCCGGACCCCTTCCAGCCGGGTTCGTCGGTGTCGCACTGGGACGTGTCGGCCTCGCCGAACCTGCTCATGGAACCGGCGATCAACGGCAACCTGTCGAGCGATGTCGACCTCACACGCTTCCACTTCGAGGACATCGGCTGGTTCGACCAGCGGGCCACCGACGCTCCGTCCCGCGTCTCGACCCGCCTGCTGGGCAACACGCCGAACCCCTTCAATCCGGTGACGACGATCTCCTTCGACCTGGCGCGCGCGGGGCGGGTCGAGCTCGAGGTCTTCGATGCCTCCGGCCGGCGCGTGAAGTCACTGGTCGACGGCACGCGCTCGTCCGGACACCACGAGGTGCAGTGGAACGGGACCGACGACGGCGGTCGTGTCGTCGCTTCGGGTGTCTACCACTACCGCCTGCGGACCGACGGCGTCGAGCAGTCCCGACCGATGGTCCTGCTCAAGTAGGACTTCACGGGGTTCGGAACCTCGAACGGCCGTACCCGGAGTCCGGGTGCGGCCGTTCGTTCGGGATCAGGCGATGTCGGGCACGGCCCCGGTCGAGCGCGCGGCCTCCGCCCGCTCCGCCGCAGCCTCGCGCCGGGTGTGTTGTCTTCCGAGCCACACGGCCACGCCACCCCAGATCGCCGTCACCGGCAACGAGGCGAAGGCGATCGCGCCCACCGTCATGCCCAGCGTGTTGGCCATGAGCTGGTAGGCGACCGATCCGATCGCATCACCGCCGCGGTAGACGAAGGTGTCGATGAAGCTCTTGGCCTTGTAGCGCTCCTCGCGCGCGACGATCGTGAACAGGGTCTCGCGCGCGGGCCGCACGAGCGCGTAGTTCGCGGCCCGACGCACGATCTGGAACAGCACCACCACCAGGATCCCCGGAGCGACACCGAGGAAGCCGAAGCCGATCGCGGTGAGCACCGGCATGAGGACGAGCGCTGCCGACACCCCGAGGCGCCGCACGAATCGTCCGGTCACGAACAGCTGCAGCAGCAGAGTGCTGGCCTGGGTGGCTGCGTCGATCCACCCGAACGTGGCGGCCACCCGGTCACGGCTGTAGCCGAGGGCGTCGACGATCTCCGCCTGCTGGAAGTAGAGGATCGTCGAACAGTAGGGGTACAAGAGGAAGAACGAGCAGATCGCGAGCAGGAAGGGAGATCGAAAGGTCTGGCCCACGCCATTGAAGGCCCCGCCGAAGCGTCCACTCCAACTCGCCCGTTCCGCCTCGCGTTCGGCGGCCACGGACGCCTCGTCGGTCGCGGTCATCTGCGCGCGCATGCGCTCGAAGGCCCCATGCAGTCGTCTCATGACGAGGATTGCGGCCTCGAGCATCACGTACGCCACCAGCAGCAGGTGGGCCCGTCCGATCACGTCGGCCAGGCCGGCGGTCAACAACGAACCCAGCAGCGCACCGGCCGTACCACCCGCGGCCACGAAACCGTAGAGCCGCTTGCTCTGCCGCGCCCCGAAGCCGTCGCTGACGAAGGCCCAGAACACACTGACCACGAACATGTTGAACACGCTGAGCCAGACATAGAACACCCGGCCCATCCAGATGTCCGACTCGCCGTCGACCACGAAGGTCGACCCGTAGAACACCAGCAACTGGAGTGCGAAGAAGCGGTAGCTGACGGTCATCATCCGGTGCCGCGCGAAGCGCTGCACGCACCAGCCGAAGAGTGGAGTCACGAGCGCCGTGGCGGCCAGCGTGAACAGGAACAGGTTCGGCAGATTGCGCACCCCCGCCGCCACGCCCATTTCCTCGCGCAGAGGCCGGAGCACGAAGTACGACCCGAGCAACAGGAAGAAGTACGCGAAGGCCAGAAGGGTGGGCCGCGCCTCGTGTTCGCGGACCCCGGCCAGGCGGTGCAGCACGGTCTCGGTCATGCTCCGGGCCGATCGTCGGGGTAAAGGGCGCTCGTCCCGACCCTACGCGGCCGCGCCCACGGGGTTGCAACCGACGGGGATCGGTTGCGCGCCGACACGGTCCCGGTCGTCGACACCACGAAGATTCGGAGCGATTCCGGCGAGAGATCCCGGAGGCGTGAGAACTCGTCGAGGTGGACCTCGGTCCACCGGGTGGTCCTGTGTGCGAGATGGAGGATCTCGGCACCGAAGTCCACGCGGCGAGCCCCGTCTGCCCGCCGTCAGTCCACGCCGCCGAAGCGTGCCCGGAGCCCGCCCATGCTGGTGGTCTCGGTCGCCACCGGCAACAGGGTCTCACCGTAGCGCAGGGACTGGCGGGACTCGTTGTAGAACGCGATGTGTGCGGTCGTGTCGTCCAGGATCCATAGACCGACATGGGGACCCTCGTCGCGCGTCGGCTCGACGAACCCCACCTGCCACGTTCCGTTCACGCGCCGGGCCAGCACCGGCTTGCGCTGGGTCAGATCGAAGTAGGCGACGACAGGACGGCCGCCCGGATCGAAGCGCAGCGAGGTGAACCAGCCCCTCTGCCCCGGAGCGGTGTCGATGACCTGGCTGGTGAACCCCGAGCGCGACGGAATCGCGATCTCCGGGTTCCCCGCCGTGGCGTTGTAGTGGGTGATCCACGGCCGTCCCTCGGGATCGAGTGCGATCGAGGCATAGCTGCCGACGTCCTGCCCCCCGCCGTCGTCGACCGTCACGACCTCCCACTCCGCTCCGCGGCGACGGGCGTACCGCAGCGCGGTGTTCGTGGCATCGTAGTAGGCGGCGTGGAGATCGCCGGCCGCGTCGATCGCCATCCGGGCCTTGATCCCGACGTCGCCGTCGGAGTCCACGGTCTCGAGCTGCCAGCCGGTGCCGTCGTTGCGCGCGTACTCGAGGTCGCCGTCGCCCTCGTCGTAGTAGACCACGTGGGCCACGCCGGCTGCGTCGAAGCGCAGGTTGCCGTAACGGCCGACGACCCCACCGGCATCGACGGTCTCGGTCGACCACACGCCGTCCTCGCGCCAGGCGTGCTCGAGATCACCGTCGGTCCAGTCGTAGTACACGATGTGGGGATTCCCCGACGGGTCGAACTCGAGGAAGGTGTAGCCCCCGACATCGGACCCGCCGTCCTGACCGTCGATCGCGCGGGTGTTCCAGGTGGAGCCGTTGCGCACCGCGAAGCGCAGCGCGCCATTGGTCCGGTCGTAGTAGCTCAGGTGAGGACGCCCCTGATCGTCGACGGCCAACCACAGGTATTCGCCCACGTCGTTCCGCGTGTCGACGCTCTCCAACGAGAACGTGGTGTCGGCCGACACAGGAGCGGCGGTGACGACGACGAGCAGAGCCAGCAGAAGGCGCACGGTGGACTCCGGAACGGGGCTCTCCATGATATCAGGATCGACGGGTCCCACGCACCTACCAGAAGACCGTCATGCCCAGACTGAAGATCCCCAGGAGAAGGGCACCCAGCAGGGCGGGCCCGAAACCCCGGATCGAAAAGCCGGGGACGATCGCGGCGGCCACCTTCAGGAGGATCGCATTGAGGACGAACACGAACAGACCCAGCGTGAGGACCAAGAGTGGGAGCGACAGGATCACCATCAACGGCTTCAGGAGTGCGTTCAGCACGCCCATGACGAGCCCGGCCAGGAAAGCCGGACCGATCCCGTCGACCTCGATGCCGGGAACGATCTTGCCCACGATCAGCAGCAGGACGGCGTAGACGACCGTGGTGATCAACAGGGCTTCCATGCAGGCCTCCTCACGGGGCACGGGTCCGAGCCCACCGGGGCGCATTCCCGCCGGGGCGCATTCCGACCGGGGTCGGACCGATCCTACTGCAACGACAGGATCCGTCGAGCGCCGATGCCGTCGCCGGATCCACGGCGTGCCCGTCGGTCGAGCTCCTGTTACCATCGGGGTGTCCCGAGACCGTCGAGGAGCCGCCATGACGCACGTCGAGACCCCGGGCCCCGTCCTGTCGGCCCATTTCGCCCACCGCGAGCCGTCGTCGATCCGCGTGGCGAGCATCCGCTTCGCCCAGCGCCGCGACGACACCCGCGCGCTGAACGTGGCGATCGGCAACGTGAGCCTGCCCATGCACCCGCTCATGCACGAGCGCATGAAGCGGCTGGCCGAGCCGGGGAGCCCCTTCGCCGGCGGGGTCGTCCGCTACACCCAGACCGCGGGTCTCGACGAGGCCCGGGCCGCCGTGTCGAACGTGATCGCGTCGAGCGGACTCGACACCGAGCACCTGCACGCGCAGATCACCGACGGCGGCAGCCAGGCCATGGAACTGATGATCGTGGGCTGCTGCGGGCCGGCCGGCAGCGACGATCGACCGCTCATGATGATCGATCCCGCCTACACGAACTACACGGCCTTCGCCCACCGGCTCGGACGACGCGTGGTGACCATCCAGCGGCAGCTCGACGATCAGGGCCATTTCGGCCTGCCGCCGCTCGATGCGATCGAGGAAGCCTTCGAGCGGAACCGGCCGGGTGCCCTGGTGGTGATCCCCTACGACAACCCCACGGGACAGCTCTACGAGCGCGACACCATGATCGCCCTGGCGAGGCTGTGCGTCCGCTACGGGACCTGGCTGGTCAGCGACGAGGCCTACCGTGAACTCCACTACCGCGGCGACCGTGCGATCAGCGTGTGGAGTCTGACCGAGGACGACGTCCCCGGCATCACTGGCCATCGCATCTCGATCGAGACCACGAGCAAGGTCTGGAACGCCTGCGGCCTGCGGATCGGCGCCCTGGTGACCGACAACTCCGAGATGCACACGCAAGCGGTGGCCGAGAACACGGCGAGCCTGTGCAGCAATCACATCGGCCAGTGGATCCTGGCCGGTCTCGCCGAAGCCTCGCACGAAGACCTCCGCCGCTGGTACGACGAGCAGCGGACCTACTACCGATCGATGATGACCTCGCTGAACGAGGACTGTCACACGCGGATGGACGGGCTGATCGTCAGCAATCCTGACGCGTCGTTGTACTCGGTGATCGACGTGCGCAACGTCGTCGACGAGAGCTTCGATGCCCTGCCCTTCGTCCTGTGGTGCGCCGAGGAGGGAAGGATCGACCTCGACGGCGAGCCGTGGACCCTGCTCACCGCCCCCATGGCCGACTTCTACGACGTGCCACGCGATGCCCCGAACCCCGGGCGGACCCAGATGCGCGTGGCCTACGTCGAACCTCCCGAGCGCATGGCCCGGGTGCCACAGCTCTTCACCGGGCTGCTGCAGCGCTACCTCGACCGCGTCTGATCCACGCTCCAGCTCGGCGACGCCGGGATCCGGATCAGACGGGCGAAGGGAGTCCGCACGATCTCGGCGCGCAGCAGGGCGGCGGGGACACCTGCCGCGCCGCGACGGTGGACCACCGCCAACCGCCCCGCCCAACGGGGTTCGTCGAGCAGGCGCTCGACCTCGACGGGTTCGACCTCGCGCCGCAGGTGCACGTAGGTCCAGTCACGCCCGGCCCACTGGCGCCCGAGGTGCCCACTCGGACGCGGACCCACCTCCACGAGCACGATCCGCTGGTCCGAAGTGAGTTCGGCCTCGACCACCGAGCGTGCGAGCGCCCTCTCCGGGCCGGTCCGGTGGTTGGCGGGCCACCAGGCATCGGGGGCGAACCACGACACCACGACGATCGCGATCATCACTGCCGGCAACCATGACTGCAGACGCTGCACCCGCGGACCCGCATGCGCCCCGATCCAGGCGCCGATCCACACGGCCAGCACGGGCGCGGCGGGAAGGATGTAGCGCACCCGCTGGGCCGGCTTGGCCACCGCGGCGGCGACCACGAGCACCATCCACAGGGCCAGGACCACGAGCCACGCCCGCTGCGTCCGCGACGTGACCGGACTCCGCCACTCACGCCAGGCCACCCACGCGCCCAGAACCGCGAACGGTGCCCAGTAGGGTGTCCGCTCCAGGGGCCGCCACAGGACGTGGTCCAGCGAACCCGTCACGACGTCCCACACATCGCGCCGCGGCCCCACGATCATGTCGTGCAGGATCTCCTGGCCCACGGCGTTCGAGAGCCAGATCTCGATCCCGACGAACCAGGCCGGAATCGGCAACAGCAGCACCGACCACCCGACCCACGCCCGTGACCACGGCCAGGCGAAGCGTCCGTCCAGCAGACCCAGCACGACCGCCAGGCCGAGCGGCAACAGACCCGGGAGTCCCTTCGACAGCGTGGCGAGGGTCACGCCGCCGTAGAAGGCGAGCGGTCGCCACCAGCCTCGCGGCTCCGCCAGGGCCACCATCGACACCAGGATCCCGGCCACCAACGCGGTGTCGGTGCGGAAGGTCATCGCGTTCTCCAGCAACGGAACCGTGGTCACCAGCGCGAAGCCCGCCCACCACGCCGCCGTCGGACCGTAGCGCAGGAAGGCCAGGCGCGCGGTCAGCAGCACGCAGATCCACCCGAAGAACCTCGACAGCAGCGTCGAGGTCCACGGCTGGACCCCGAACACCTCGTACAGCGCGGCCGTGCCCCAGAACAGCAACGGGGGTTTGAGCACGTACGGAGCGTCGCCGTGGAGGATCGGCGCGAGCTGCCCGGTATCGGCCACCTGCGCCGAGAGGGCTGCGTAGAACGCGGTGGTCCCGTCGAGCTCGCGCCGGTGCATTCCGAGCGAAAGGACCAGGAGCGTGGCGAGGCCGAACCAGACCCACCGCGCGGAGGGCCCGGGCCACCAGCCCCGGGCCGTCGCCTTCACGACTTCCTCCGGCGCCCTTCCTCCAGCGCCTTCCGGCCCGAGACCACGTCGAAGCGATCCCGCGTGTAGGTGTAGCCGAACCCGCCGAGGCGTCCGGCCAGGTCCAACGCACCGGGATCGATGCGCAGGCGCTCGGCGTCGATCGCGGCGTCGTCGACGAACACGTGCACGACCTCTCCCATCACCACGTTGCCACCGGCGGAAACGCCGGGGTTCGTGCGGATCACGGAATGGGTGCGGCACTCGTAGGCGACCGGCGATCCCAGCAGGCGCGGAGGTCGCACCACGCGCGCGGGCGAGGGCTCGAGGCCCGCGAAGTCGAACTCGCTCTGGCCGTGGGGCAATGCTTCGGCCGCGCCGGCGATCCGTTCGATCATCGCCTGCGGGGCGACGTTGACGACGAACTCACCGGTCCCGCCCTCGTCCGAAGGCTTGGCGTTGCGCAGTGTGTCCTTCTCCTGGCCGTCGGCGTCGTTGGCCGGGCAGAACAGGAGCATCATGGGATCGCTGCCCACTCCGTTGAAGAAGGAGTAGGGCGCGAGATTCGCAGCGCCGTCCGTGGAGACCGTCGACACCACGGCGATCGGCCGCGGCAGGATCCCACCGATCAGCAGTTTGTAGCGATCGCGGGTCCGCAGCGACGCGGGGTCGATCTCCATCTCACGCGCCCCCTCCGCTCGCTTCGCGAAGGGCCTCGCGGAGCGAGGAGCGGGTGATCGATCCGTGGCTGGCGTGCCACACGACGTGCCCGTCGACGAAGAGCAGGGCCTGCGGAGACTCGTGACGGACACCGGTGCGCTCGACCACGCGGTTCGACACCGGCCTGGCGTCCTGGATCACGAGTCGATGGAAGTCCGCGGCGTCGTCCGAGGCTTCGGCCACGAAGTCCTCGAATTCGCGGTCGGCGGTGTTCGACACCGGACACACGGCGCTGTGCTTGAACACGAACACGGGCCGTTCGTGCGAGCGCTGTACGGCGTGGTCGAGCTGGTCCTGGGACGAGAGCGGAGCGGGACGGTTCACGGAGCACCTCCGGCGGTGGGACGGGCTTCAATCTGGCCCCGGCGCGCCGGCTCCGCAAATCAGCCGCGACGCAGTGCGCGCAGGAACTCGTCCGCGTCGTAGGTCGTGGGGATCGGCCGCACCAGATCGCCGTCGGGCTCGAGCACCATGAACACCGGGAACCCGCTCACCCCGTACCGCTCGCGAAAGGCCTTGCCCTCGTCGTCGCCGTACTCCACCCGCACGAACACGTAGTCGTCCTCGATCGCGCGACGGACCTCGGTGTCGCCCAGGACGTCCTGGTCGAAGGTGCGGCAGGAGCTGCACCAGATGGCCGACAAGCCGGCCAGGACCGGCTTGTCCTGGCGGGCGGCCAGGGCCAGACCCTCTTCGTAGGAATGGATCTCGAGACCGGTGTCCTCGAGGGCGCGGCGGCCCATCCAGCTCTGGAGTTCGACGTTCCCGAAGTACACGAGAGCAGCGAGACCGATCCAGACGAGGGCCTGGCGCAGGAAACGGCGGTCGAGCTTCACGGGGCGTCCTCTCGGGGCGGGCGAAGGGCAGCCGGGTCCGGCGAGTCTGCCACATCTGCAACGCGGCCGCCGCCTGGGGGTTCCGTCCGGGGTCCGATCGGGGGAAGCCCGCAGTTGCCGGACGGACCCCATCGTGCCATACCATGGCGACGTCCATCCACGGGCCGGACCGGGGCGACCCCGGACGGCCGGAAGGTCCATCGAGCACCATGGCCCGCCCCACCCAGTCCGGCAATCCGATCGAACGCGCGTGGAACCGCGTGGAGACCTTCCTGACCCGGGACATCTGGGCCTCCGACGCCGACGAGCACGGATGGCCCCTGTCCCCCCTCTACCGCGTCCTCCGCGTGATCCAGCTGGCCCTGCGGGGCGTACTGCGGAA
>DATFKK010000065.1 GCA_035268685.1 Candidatus Krumholzibacteriia bacterium
CCCCCGGCCGGTTCCGGGCTCGACGACCTCTCGGTGACGATCTCCGACGACCGGCTCACCGCGACCCTGACCCTTCCACCGCTGCTCGGCGCGACCACTCCCGCGCCGGCCGTTCTCGTGGAGCGCCTGCGCGGCGAGCACCGATTGGTCGACGTGGACGTCGACGCGGTCGAGCTGGCTCTCGACACGGCGCTCGACACCGACACCGAGGCCACGTCCGCGGTGGTCGCCCGGGGTCGCGCCCCGATCGACGGCGAGGACGGTCACCTGGAATGGCTGGGCGACTTCTTCGAGTCGCGAGCGATCCGGCTGCCGAGCGGCGCGGTGGACCACTACCACCGCACGAAGGTCAGCGTGTTCGAGGGACAGCCGATCCTGAGGGTCCACTCCCCGACCACGGGAACACCCGGGACCGACGTGACCGGACGCCGGATCGCGGCGACGCCCGGTGCGCCCGCCCCTCTCGAATGCGACGACACGGTCCGTCGCCACGAACACGACCCCCGTCTCGTGTGTGCCGCCCGGCCCGGCATGGTCGAGTACAGCCACGGCGAACTCACCGTCGGCGATCTGCAGGTCGTCGAGCAGGTGGACTTCTCGACCGGCTCGATCGACTTCGAGGGAGCCGTGCACGTCCGCGGCACCGTCATGCCGAAGTTCTCGGTCGTCGGCACCGACTCCGTGATCATCGACGGCACCGTCGAGAACGCGCGCATCGAATCCCGCCGGAACGTCACGATCGACAAGGGCGTCATGGGCCGGGGCGACGCGGTCATCGTGTGCGCGGGAGATCTCTCGCTCGGCTTCGCCCGCGAGGCCACGATCGAGTGCGGGGGCCGTCTCGACGCCCGGCGCGAACTCCTGTGGTGCGAGGGCCGGGTCCACGAAGACCTGCTGATCGAGAACGGGCGCATCATCGGTGGCCGTTGGATCGTGGGCGGGAGCATCGCCGCCGACGAGATCGGCTCCCGGGAGGAGGCCGCCACCTTCGTCACCCTGGGGCGGGCAGCCGGGCAGCAGCGCGAGCTCCGCACGCTCACGCGCGCGCGCAAGAAGTACCAGCAGCAACTCGCCGACCTGCGCCGCCGCTACGGACCCATGCTCTCCGGCGCGGTCGGTTCACTGAACGCGAAGGAGCGAGAGGTCGTCGAGCAGCGCATGCATCTGTACGAGCGGCGGGCGAACCGGTCGCGCAAGCGCGAGTTCCTCCTGCGCAAGCGCCTCCACCAGCAACGGCACGCGTCGTTCGTCTGGGTGAAGTCGAGGCTCTTCGCCGGCACCCGCCTGGGACTGAACGGCGGCCAGCACGTCCACGAGTTCACGGAAGACGTCATCGGCCCGGCGTGCGTGCGCTACGACGCACGCACCGGCCGGGCGGTGATCGAGCACGTCGGCCTCGAGAACGCGTCGCGCTCCGACCACCGCTGAGTGCGACCGGCCGGACGGGAGGCGACCGTCGGGCCGCCGCCTCCCGTCATCCGGCCTCGGACGTCAACGCCGCGACGTGTCCTGTGCGCGTCCCCCCGGTTCGGCGAACTGCCCGATCCACCGCTGGACCTCGTCGTGCCAGTACATCGAGTTGTTCGGCTTCAGGATCCAGTGGTTCTCGTCGGGGAAGTAGATCAGACGCGACTCCACGCCTCGGGTCTGCAGCGTGCGGAACAGCTCGAAGGCCTGTCCCACCGGCACCCGGTAGTCGAGCTGGCCGTGGAGGATCAGCGCCGGGGTGTCGAAGTCGCCGGCGAAGTAGTGCGGCGAGATCTCGCGATAGATCTCCGGCTCTTCCCAGAACGACCCGAAGCGCGTGGAGTGCACCGCGAAGTCGGCCGCCATCTGCGAGTACATGTTGTAGACGGGTGCGTGGATCACCAGCGCGTCGAACGGATGGTCCTTGCCCAGCAGGATCGACGACAGGTATCCACCGTAGCTGCCGCCACCGGCCACCATGCGTTCGGGATCGATCCAGTCCTGATCCGCGAACCACTCGGCCGCGGCGAGGGTGTCCTCGTAGGGCGCGGTGACCCAGTCCGGATTGATCGCATCCGCGAACTCCTGACCGAAACCCGACGAGCCGTGGAAGTTGTGCCAGGCGGTCACGTATCCCCATGACGCGAAGGTCTGCGCGTTCCAGCGGAAGTGGAATCCGTTGGGGATCGCGTTGTGCGGCCCGCCGTGGATCAACAGGAACAGCGGATAGCGCTGGCTGCGATCGAAGCCGGGCGGGTAGTGCACCCACATCTGGATCTCGGCCCCGTCGTGCCCCGTGTAGGTCACCGACTCGTAGGTTCCCAGGTCGACGCCGGCGAGGACCTCGTCGTTGAAGGTGTCCAGACGGACCGTCTCGCCGGCGGCGGTGACCCGCACCACGCGCGGCGGATACAGGAAGCTCTGGTTGGTCGCGACCAGCGTGCCGTCGTCGGCGATGCTCGGACCGCCGAAGCTGGTCTCTCCGGTCACCGCCTCCGGCTCGCCGCTCTCGGCATCGATGAAGTACACGCGGCGCGTCCCGGCGTCGTCGATGGCGCCGAAGAACCCGCTGCCGTCGGCCGCCCAGACCAGGCCGGACACCGAACGATCCCAGTCGCTGGTGATCTCACGACGGGTGCGGTCGTCGAGGTCGTGGAGCACGAGGTTCACGTTGTCGGCATAGAAGCCGGGAATCTCCTGGGTCGTGTAGGCGAGCGTGCGGCCGTCCGGACCGAACATCGGGTTGCCGTCGCCGGCTTCGTTGTCGGCGGTGAGGTTCTCGAGCGTGTCGGCTCCGATGCGGCCCAGGAAGACGTCGATGTCCGGGTCGACGTCCTCGCCGTCGCGCGAGTCCGAGGTGAACGCGATCCACGTCTCGTCGGGATGGACGTCGTAGCTGCCGAGTCCCTGGGCGGAGCGCGGCAGTTCCCGCCCCAGGGTCTGCGTGACGGCCTCGACCTCGCCGCCGCCGGCCGGAATACGGAACACGTGGGCCTGGCGGTCCTCGTCGATCCAGTGATCCCAGTGCGAATAGGGAAGCGCGTTCCACTGGTGGGCCGAGACCTTCGATTCGCGATCGGCCTCGACCTGCTCGGCCATCTCCTCCCAGGTCTTGTCGGGCCACACGCGGCTGACGAAGTACAGGTGCTCGCCCACCCAGCGCAGGGCCGACACCCCGGTCGGGACCTCGCTCAGCCGCGTGGCCTCGCCCGGACCGTCCATGGGCAGCAGGTAGATCTGCGCGGCGTCGTCCTCGTCCCGCTTCGAGGTGAAGGCCAGCGCAGCACCGTCGGGCGAGAACACCGGACTGCCGGCCGAGGCGCCGGTCTGCGTCAGCGGACGCTGCACGCCCCCGTCGGTCGACAGCAGCCACAGCCGGGTCTCCGACTCGTCGGTCTCGGTGTCCCAGTGCGTGACCGGCACGACGACGTGCCCGCCGGCCGGCGAGATCACCGGAGAGCCCACGCGGTCCATCTCCCACAGGACCTCGATCGACAGGGGCCTCGTTTCCTCGGCCAGCGCCAGGGTGGGCACCAGCAGCAGCATCCACAGACAGGTCTTCGGCATGGGGTCTTCCTCTTGGGGTTGGGCGGGGGGTTGGGCGGAGGGTTGGTCGGGGTCTACGCGGGGGTTCGGTCGGGACGGCGGCGGGGAGCATACCACGGCTTCGGGTCGGGTCGGGTATACGCGATTGCGCAGGACCATCTCACGCGTCGGCAACGCGACGACGCCATCCTCTTC
>DATFKK010000066.1 GCA_035268685.1 Candidatus Krumholzibacteriia bacterium
CGCGGAACAGGTGCCAGTCGGGATCGACGGCGACCGCGGTGGCGTCGGCGGGCACCGCCAGCTCGTGGCGCCGCTCCGCGGTGGAGATCACGCGGTCGATCACACCTTCGGTCGTCTCGATCCGCACGGGGATCTCGAGCAGATAGGGATCACCCTCCTGCTCGATCGTCACCGTCCATCCCTCGTCGCGCGGTTCGGGCCGGCCGACGCGCAGCGAGGGTGCCCCCACGCGCCGCACCCACTGCTCGAACCACGCCGTCAGGTCGCGGCCGCTGATCTCCTCGAAGCTCTCCTCGAGATCGGTCCACGACGAGGGCTCGAAGGTGTGCGTGCGGTAGAAGCGCCGCAGACCCTCGCGGAAGTCCTCCGCCCCGAGCAGGCGCTTGGTCATGTGGAAGACCATCATGGCCTTGCCGTAGCCGATCGCCTGCGTTCCGAAGTCACTGCGCTCGCGGAACCCGCTCAGGGCGAAGTCGCGCCCGGGCTGGCTGGCGAAATCGAGGTATCCCACCAGCTGGTTGCGACGGTGGTCGCGCGCGGCGGCCTCGCTCTCCCAGGTCTTGTAGAGGTAGTCGGCGCCGTAGGCGGTCAGACCCTCGCACCAGTTGCCGGTCTCGTAGTCGACGTACACGCCGTTGCCCCACCAGCAGTGCAGGATCTCGTGTCCGTAGCTGGTGTCGACGATGAAGGGCAGACGGATCACGCGGTCGCCGAGCAGGGTGAACGACGGCATCCCGAAGCCGGTCTGCCACCAGTTCTCGACCATGGCCCACTTGCCGAAGGGATAGGGCCCGTACATCTCCTCGTACAGATCGAGGTACCGATCCGCGCCCTCGAGGTAGGTCCCCGCGAGTTCGTCGTCGGTGTCCGCGTAGGTGTAGGTGTACAGGTCGACGTCACCGTGCCGGCGTTCGCGGATCGTGTAGGGACCGGCGATCAGGTAGACCAGTTCCTGCGGATGGGTCTCCTCCCACACCGTCACGTTCGTGCCGTCGGCGCTGCGATGTTCGACGCGCGTGCCCTGGCTCATGGAGTGCCACCCGTCGTCGAGTTCGGTGCGCAGACGGAAGGTGAAGCGCTCGCCGCTCGTCCACGGGATCCAGAAGGTCTCGCCGGTGAGGAAGGCGCCGCGCGGATCGATCAGGCCGCGCGTCGTCTCGAAGCCGCGCGCGTAGGCCACCTCGGGGGGCTTCAGGCTGTCGTACACCGCCCCGGCGTACTCGATCTCGACGGTCACCGGATCGTCGGGCCAGCCGCCGTCGGGCGCGGCGATTTCGTGCTGGCGGACGATCGCGAAGCCACCGAGTTCGGAGTAGTCGGGCCGCCGGTAGAAGTCGCGCGGACGCCAGCGGTCGCGCGACTGCACGCTCACCGCGCGTCCGTCGACGCGCGCACCAGTGATCTCGAGATCGCGGTGCAGGACGAAGTGCAGCGGATGCTCGCGATCCTCGGCCGCGGCGAGTTCGAAGCGATCGCGGACCTCCAGACGCGCGCTGACCGGGTCGAGACGAACGTCGAGATCGTGGTGGCGGATCGGCCATCCGCGCGCGGTCGCGGCGTGACCGTCCGGCACGCAGGCCACGACGACCGACAAGAACACCAGGAACGAGGATGCCCGGATCACGAGTCCTCGCCCCCCTCCACGGGACGCCACCGGTTCCGGATCTCGGTCTCGATGCGGGCGTGATCGAGTTCGGGCTGCGCCACCGGTACCAGCGTGGTCTGTTCGACCGACTGGAACAGCAGCTGGCCCGTCGAGGGCTGCACCACGGTCACGATCTTGCCGCGCATGTCGAGCTGGTGGTTCCGCTCCTGGATGGGATCGTCGCCCCGGCGCGAGATGGTCCGCGTGATCTCGTCCTCGTGCGCGGCGAACACCTCTCCGAGGGCGTCGAACTCGTACGTCACCGTCACTCCCGGCTCACCGTCGAGTTCGGTCCATTCGCCGACCGTGAGGACACCCTCGGTCTTCAGTGGTTGCCCCTGCATGTCCGCCACGTCGAGCACACCGATCTTCTCGCCCACCGTCAGCTCGAGGCCACGCAGACCCTCGAGCGCGCCGTTCCACTTCTCGATCTCTCCTTCGGCCATGCTCCGGGCCGACATCTGTTCCCGTGCGCGCTGCAGGAGCTGAGGATCGAGTTCGCGCTCGTAGCGGCGCATGAGTTCCCGGAATCCCAGTGCATCGACCGCCTGTCCCCCGGAGTTCAGGACGATCTCGATCGGCTGCGTCTGCAGGATCGGCAACATGGGGTTGTTCATCGGCTCTTCGTTCATGCGCATCTCGACCGACTCGACGGTCTGGACGACGTGCCACGAGCCGTCGGGCTGCGATTCGTAGCGCTGCACGGCCTCGATCTCGGTGACCTGCTCGCTGATCGGAGCCATGGTGCCGTAGTCGCGCAGACGCCGATCGTAGGTCGACTTGTGCCACACCGCGCCGTCGGTGGGCGAGAAGTCGATCACGAAGGTCTGGTCCCCCGCCCGGGCGGGGGACGCGGCCGGGCCGGAGCCGATCACGAGCGTGACCGTGGTCAGCAGGAGCAGGACCGCCCACGCGGAACGCGGGCGCAGCAGCGGGTGTCGAGATCTCATGATCCGGTCCAGGGTCTGGGGTCGAGAAGGGCGAACGAACCTGCAGTATACAGCAGGGCTCCTACACGTCGCCCCCCGGGACGGTTCCCCCCGCCGGGCCGGCCGTACGGGTCGCCGGATCGTCGTCGACGCGCTCGAGTGCAGCCGACAGCACGGCGCGCCGGTCGCGGAGACCGACCGCTTCGACCAGCGAGCGGTGGATCGAGAGTCCACCGACCAGTTCGACGAGCTCACTCCCCCGCAGGGCGCAGGGCCAGTCGAGCAGCCCGGCGCTACCCAGAGGAACCTCCAGGTCGACCAGTCGTTCGTCCGACGGCCAGTGGTCGAGGTGCCGCAGGACCACCGTCTCGGCCATCACGAAGGCGTCCTCGGCGGCCACCTCGGCCGGTTCGACGGGGACACCGGCCACGCCGTCCCACTCCAGGGGTTCGAGCGGAGCACGAGTGAGGTTCCGTGCGAACTGCAGAAGGAGAGGCAGACGCGCCACCCCCACCGCCGGGACGAAGACACGACGAGGAAGGGCTTCCCCGACCCCTCCCAGGTCCTCGGTCTGCACGGTCACCGACCACACCGGCAGCAGGACCACCGGCTCGGTGATCGCTGGTCGCCGGGTGGGTCGGATCGTCCGACGGGGGACCACGGCCAGGCCGTCGGCGGACGGGGACACGGCGAGGGTGCGTCCACAACCCTCGCAGACGAACAGGCAGCGCTCGTCGGCGGCGCCGAGAGCAACGGCACAGGCGGGGCAGTTCAGGGCGATCAGCGTCATGATCCTCTCCCGTCGCGGTCACAGACCGCCGAGATCGACCCGGCGAAGACGCCGGTGCACGAGTTCGCGACTCAACCACGCGCTCGGGCTGCACGAGCCCGGAACCTCGCGGCGAAAACGATCCGCGGACCACGCCGCCAGCCCGAGGGCTCCCAGCGCCGGGTGCAGGCCGGCGACCCATCCGGCGGCAGCGGCGGTGGCGTGCCAGAGGAGCGGGCCGCGGGACACCCCCTCCACGATGGCGTCCCCCTGGATGACCCGGGCACGGACACCGTCGACATCCACCTCGCCCGGACGACCGGCCACCGTGAAGCGCAGCTTCCACACCGGGTAGTAGATCAGGCGCATGCGGACCCGGGCCAACGACAACCTCTGCCGCAGCCGAACGGCACCGCGTGGCACGACGCCCGTGCTTCGCAAGAGCTCGGCCTGCCGGCGCGCGGAGGCTCGAGGGACGATCACGCTGCACACCGTGGCACGCGCGGCCTCGCGATCCACGGCCAACGGGCGCAGGCGCAACGACGAGAGCCGATCGGCCACGCCCACCAGTCCCCATCGTCGTGCGTCGCACCCCGGCAACGTGACGTCGACGTCACGGGCCACCAGTTCTTCGAACCGTTCCTGGTGCCGGACCGCGGCGGTCGGAGCCGCCTCGCCGGGGACGGCCTCGATCGGTCGCCGGTACACCTGCCAACCCACGAGCTTGGCGCGGACGTGCCAGAAGGGGAGCCAGGCCATGCGCGCACCCTCGACGGCGAAGCCCTCGATCCCCCGCTCCCGCAGGGCGTCCGCCAGGACGCGTCGTGCACGTCGGCGCCCGATCCGGCCGGCGGGCGCGAAGGCCGCGACGTCGTCGCCCTGTCCGGCATGGAGGTGATGCGTGTCGCAGTACGAGCACTGCAGCCGTTCCGGATCCTCCGTCGCCCGCAACGTCCCCCCGCATCGCAGGCATGCGAGCCCACGAACGGTCGCCACCGCGCCGGTCATCGTGCCACCGTCCGATCGAGACCCCACGGCAGGGCGGTGGCCACGATCAGCAATCCACCGAGCACGAACGCACGCAGCCACGGGTCGTCGACGAGCGTCCCCGTGACCATCGCGATCATGGCGAAGCCGACCCAGCCGGCGACACGAGCGGGCTCGACCGGCGGCGACGCGGCCCCGGCGGGCAAGGGCGCGAGCGCGACGTCGTCGGCACCGCCCACGTACAGACCCTCGACATCACCGTCGCGGGTCCGGACGCGCAGATCGCAGACCTGAATCCAGACGAGCCGCACGGCGGAGAGTGATTGGTCGGAGTCGTCGAATCCCGCACGTGCCGACGCGAGGATCTCGTCGAGCTCCAGTTCGGGTCGATCGGGAACGTCATCGCCGTCGAGAACGGGTCGGAAGGCGGCTGTGGGAAGGCCCATGGCCATTTCCAGACGGGACGCATCGCGCCGGCCGCACTGCTCGACGCTCTCGCCGTCCTCCCCCACGACCTGCCAACAGGCCGTCCAGCGCGCCGGTGCCGCGGCCACCACCGCTCCTTCGACCCCGCGCCGTCGCAGCAGTTCCAACGCACGCTCGCGGGCCACCCGGGGCTCGCAGGGTCCGTCGATCACGAGGACCTCGGGGCCACGGTGTGTGGACGCGTGGACGTTCTCGCCGCCGCACCACTCACAGGTGTAGCGGGTCTGGCCCCGGACGGGTCGGTGGGGTGCTCCACAGTGATGACAGGCGACGATCCGGCTCACGGTCCGGCTCCCGAGGAGACGGGGTCGCGGGCCGCCCCGGGCGCGGCGCCGCGGTTCGCGACACCGGCCGGTCTGCAAGGCACATGCCTCGCCGGAGACTCAGGCCCCGCCGCGGACGAGCAGGAAGACCGCCCCGACGGTCACGACCGCGGCGAGGTACCACGCGAATCGATACAGCTCCATGCGCCGCACCAGCACCACGAGCCAACGCAGACTGAACAACCCGGTGATCGCGGCGACGACGAAGCCCAGGGCGAGGGACGAGGCAGGAGACGCCACGTTCTCGACGTCGGACAGTTGCAGGACCGTGGCACCGGCGATGGCCGGAATCGACAGCAGGAACGAGAACCGGGCCGCTGCCACCGGCGAGAGCCCCAGGGCGAGCGCCATCGCGATCGTCCAGCCACTGCGGCTCGCCCCGGGCAGGATCGCCAGGGCCTGCGCGCATCCGATCGCCACGGCCCTCCAGGCGTCGACCGGAGCGTTCCGACGCTGCAGACGCCGCGTGAACGCGAGCATGACCGCCGTGGCGCCCAGCGCGACCAGGACGGCCACGGGCGAGTCGAACAGCACCTCGATCCGGTCCTTCAGCGTCAGCCCGATCACACCCGCGGGCACGTTGCCCAACAGGAGCAGGGCGACGTATCGCCGCGAGCCGATCCCGTCGACCGCTCCCTGCCGCCACAATCCGAGGACCAGCTCCACCAGGTCGCGTCGGTAGAACACCAGGACGGCGACCAGGGTCCCTGCGTGCAGCACCACGTCCTCGACGAGACTCCCCTCGCCCACGCGCAGGATCATCTGTCCCAGAGCCAGATGTCCCGAACTGCTGACGGGCAGGAACTCCGTCACGCCCTGCACGACCGCGAGGACGAACATGGATAGATGGTTCTGCAGTTCGCTCACCGGTGTGCAGCCTCGAGCACGGGCTCCAGGAAGCGCCGCGCACGGTCGACGACCGCATCGGGCGTCGTCGCGTCGGCGATCGCGTTCATGAGTGCACTGCCGATGACCACGCCGTCGGAGAAGGCGCGAACGGCACGCACGTCCTCGGGACCACGAATTCCGAACCCGACGGCGACCGGCGCATCGGTGACGGCACGGACACGCCCCACCGTCTCGCGCGCCGCAGCGTCGAGCGCGGTGCGCACGCCGGTGACACCGAGCGTCGACACGGTGTAGACGAAGCCGGTGGTCGCCTCGGCGACGAGACGCAGCCGGGCCTCACTGCTCGTCGGCGCCACCAGGAAACAGGTCTCGATGCCTCCGTCGGCCGCACATCCGATCCACTCGCCCGCTTCCTCGGGTACGAGGTCGGTCACGAGCACCGCCCCCACCCCGGCGTCGGGCAGCGACTCCGTCAGTGGACCCAGTCCGTAGGCGAGCAATGGATTCAGGTAGCTGAACAACACACGCGCACAGTTCTCGTGCGATGACGTCGCCCGCAGCGCCTCCAGACATCGCCTCAGGTTCACACCCTGCGACAGGGCGTGGTCGGTGGTGCGCTGGATCGTGGGGCCGTCGGCCACGGGATCACTGAAGGGAACTCCGATCTCGATGGCATCGACACCGAGGTCCTGCATCGCCTCCACGAGGGCCACGCTCGAATCGAGATCCGGGTAACCCATGGTGAGATACGGAACGAGCGCGCAACGGCCCTCTTCGCGCGCTCGCAGCAGAGCACGTCGGACACCGGGCACGGACGGCGACCCGGCATCTCCGGCGCGGTGCGGGGACGGAGTCAAGGAGTGCTCTCGTTCACTGCGGGGACGGGGTCAGCTCGCACAGGTGCGCGCGCGACGGTAGCACTCGCGTGCGCGTGACTTGTCGGCCATCGCATCGTACGCGATTCCCAGTTGATAGTGGACCTTTCCTTCGTCGGGAAGGGCCTTTGCGGCGCGTTCGAGTTCGGCGATCGCATCGCGATGCCGACCGAGCGCGTTCAGCGCCATGCCGAGCGTGAACCGCGCCTGCACCAGATCGGGTTCGATGCGTAGTGCCTCGGTCAGTGCCTCGACGGCCGCGGCCTTGCGACCGAGTTTCTGACGACACCGCCCCAGGTAGAACAGCGCGAGCGGCGAATTGCGATCGTAGTGCACGGCGACCTCGAGCAGACGCTGGGCTTCCTGCAGCTCCCCCTGCCGAAGGCGCACGATGGCCAGGTTGAAGGCGGGATCGAAACCGGGATGCAGCTCGAGACACCGGACGAGCCAACGACCCGCGTCGTCGTAACGACCCATCTCCCCGTACAGTGCCCCGAGGTTGAGCAGGGCCACGGCATCGTCGGGCGCGAGCTGGAGTGCACGGCGGAACGAACGAACGGCCTCGTCGCTGCGACCGAGCTGGTCGAGCACCACGCCCAGGTTGGTGTGGAAGCGCGCGTCCTCCTGACGCGTGGCGATCGCCCTTCGCAGCAGGGTCTCGGCGTCGGCCAGCCGTTGCTGACGCACGCGGACGCAACCGAGCCGGTACAGGATCTCGGGCGACGCAGTCGGGGTCTCGATCCGGGGCTCGAGCAGGTCGGCGGCCTCGTCCAGGCGGCCGGCCTTCTCCAGGGATCGGGCGGACGCGGCGAGTTCGGCCTCGGAGGACATGTCTCCGTCGACCGCACGGCGCTCGGGTCGTGTCATCGGGAAGCGACCTCTCGGGACGCGCTCGCGGGGTGTGGGGCACCGGGCCGCAGGCTAGGAGTGCGCCGCCCCGCTGTCAACGACGCTCCGCGCCCCGACTCAGCGCCGGACCTGGACGTTCAACACGATTCGCAGGGGCGTGTCGTCGTCGAGCATGTCGGCGTCGATGGTCACGGGGATCTCCAGCACCCCGGACCGGCCCAATGTCGCCACCGAACCACTCACCGGTGCCGAGCCAGTGGTCGGCAGGCGCCTGGGATCGGTGATCAACTCGAGGTCGTCGTCGGACGCTTCCTCGGGTCCGTCCGCGTCCGCGTCGTCGGGCGTGGGAACGGTCTCGGGGTCGTCCTCCGCCACCGGCGCGACGGGACCTCCGGTCGTCGGCTCGAAGGCGCCGGACCCCTCGACGGTCTTGAGTTCGGCGAAGACGTCGACGTCGTGCTCGACCGCGAATCCCTCGCGGTCGGGCGACCCGGCCTCACGGTCCGGCGGGAGCTCCGCTGCCCCGGGCGACGACCCGTCGTCGGCCGCGGTCGCGCCTTCCTCGTCCGTGACGGGCGAAACCGCGCCCGAGGCCCCGATCCCCTCGAAGAATCGATCCAGGCGTTCGGCCAGTGGTCGCCGCTCCTCGGGCGACGGTTCGGGTACCGGCTCGGATGACGGTTCGGGCGACGGGTCGGGCACCGGCTCGGGCGCGCGGTCGGGGCCGTCGTCGGGCACCGGGTCGACGGATCGGCTCGACGCGGCGTCGATGGTCGCCAGGTCGTCCCGTTCGTCCAGAGAGCTGAGCACCTCGTCGACGAGTCCTCCGAGATTCTCCGAATCGAGGACGGAAGGGTCCACCGAACCCGAGGATTCCGGGTCGTTTCCGGGACCGCTCTCGTCGACCGTCCGCTGTGGCCCGGACGGTTCGGGGCGCGCGGGTTCGGGAGCGGATGCGTCTTCGTGCGCAGTGGCCGACGGCACGGGATCGCCCGGTGTCGCGGCCGAGGACGACGGGGCGCCGGAGCCGGGGTCCAGTCCGAGGATCGCGCCGAGCGGATCGGAGGGTGCCGCGCTCCGCATCGAACCGGCATCGGCACCGATGGCCACCGACTCCGGTTCGGGTTCGGGCTTGTCGACGTCCTGCAGGCACAGGGCGATCGAATCGCCGAAGAGCGAGACGTTCTCGTCCTCACCGGCGCCCGCCTGCGTCCCCGTGAGCTTCGTGTAGATCAACCGGGAACCCTTGTGCAGGGTCTCGTAGACGCCTTCGCCGGTCAGGGCACAGGCTTCGAAACTCGGCAGGCCCCGTGGGTTGAGCCGTGTCTCGAGGTCGGCCACCGACATGCAGTTCGGCAGGTCCCGTTTGTTCCACTGCATGACCAGCGGCAAGGAGTCGGGATTCATCCCCAACTCCTGCAGGTTGTCCCGCAGGTTCTGCAGGCTCTCGAGGTTGTCCTGCATGCGTCCCGGTTCGGAGTCGGCCACGAAGACCAGACCGTCCACACCCTTCAGCACCATCTTCCGTGTGGCGTTGTAGTGCACCTGTCCCGGAACGGTGTAGAGCATGAACCGCGTGCGGAATCCGTCGATCATCCCCAGGTCGAGAGGAAGGAAGTCGAAGAAGATCGTGCGGTCGGCCTGGGTGCGCAGCGACACCATCTTGCCGGAGTACTCCACGGGGATCTTCGAGTAGATCCACTCGAGGTTCGTGGTCTTCCCGCTGAGCGCGGGGCCGTAGTAGACGATCTTCGCGTTGATTTCCTTGCCGCTGTAATTGTAGACGACCATGTCGCTCGATCCGGATCGGAGGAATCGGAACGCCCTCGGGAACGCACGGGTAGCGCCGGAAGGACTGGCAAGCGTCGTGCCACGGGGCGTTGCCGAACCGCGCGCCCGCCGGGGCTCGGCGGACGAGTGGCGGGGAACCGCGCAGCCCGTGCGCGATGTGCCCCGGTCCGGGCCCCGTTCCGTGCGGACACCCTGGATCGACCGGCCCCGATCGGGCACCAGGCGCCCTTCTCCGCGCTTCCGCCCCCGCGCGTGTCGAGCGGCACCTCCCTTGCAGACCCGCCCGGTGTATCGGCCGCCCCGAGAGCCCGGATTCCCGACCGGGACGGGTCGAGCGCGCCGCCTGGGAGGAATGGATGACAACGACGACGAACACCGACCGGATCCTCACGGAGATGTTCAGCCGACTCCTGAACATCCGGGTCAGTCCGGCACAGGTGAAGCGGCTCACGCACGTGATCGACGGGGTGATCGACAAGGTCGAGGGGTCGATGGACCTGGAGACGTCCCAGGGTCGGAACACCTTCCGCGCCCTCGTCTGTTCGATGGTGGTCCACGGCTGGGGCCTGGGAATGCATCCCGACGGGAACCCGGCCCAGGACCTCGACGGCAAGGAGATCGAGGTCAAGGTCTGCAAGGACATCCTCGTCCCGATGGGATCCCTGCAGTCGCTGCGCTACGTGAAGAAGGACAAGTACGGGCGAGTGAAGAAGGCACTCTTCGAGCCCGATCAGAACGCCCGGATCCGCGGCCACATCGACAGCATCCTCGACGACATCGCCACCCGTCGGTGGCCCGACGAGAACGGCGATCCCGAGAACGACGGGGACCCGACGGATCCGAACTGACCGGCGCGCCGCGGGTCAGTCCACGCGGAGGGGCGCCGACGGCACCAGGTCCTTCTGCAGGACGATCGTCCGCCCACCGTCGTGGTACTGCACGGAATCCATGATCGACTCCATCAGGAACAGACCGCGGCCACCTTCACGGCTGCGGTTGTCCGCGTGCAGCGGATCACGCACGTCGGAACGATCGAAGCCTCGCCCTCGATCGCGAACCTCGAGTTCGATGGCCGTCGGCGTCAGGGCGGCGCGGAATTCGACGGCGGTCGAAGCGTCCCAACCGTTGCCGTGCTTCATCGCGTTGGTCAGTGCCTCGTCGACCACCAACGGAAGCTGCGACCGCACGAAGTCGTTGGGATGACCCATGGCGTCGGCGCGTTCGCAGACCGAACGCACCACGCCGGGGATCGCCGAGGTGGTCGCCGGGACCTCGAACTCGACCGTCTCGCGACGCAAGCCGCGGACCTCGCCGGGGAAGAGCGCGGCCAGGTGACAGCGGTCGTGGAACATGACCTCGAGGCGATGCGGGGCCAGTGGAAGACTCTCGACGCGTCCGATCCCCTGCTGCAGGAGTTCCCGGTGACGCTGCGGTTCGATCGCAGTGATCGCCAGGAACACGTCGATCCGGCGCGGGGAGAGCTGGAGCGCACGTAGACGTTGCACGTCGAGGACCGAGGCGTCGTGGGCCGCGACGGCCAACCGGAACGACTGGTCGCACTCGGTGCTCTCGACGAAGTCGACGAAGGCCTCGAGGGACTCCCACTCGCGCACGGTCCAGTCCACCGCACCCGGCAGGGCGAGAACGGCCGCCGCCGCCGTGCGGTCGAGGACCAGGAGGTCCAGGTGATGCGCAAGAGGAGTCACGGA
This sequence comes from Candidatus Krumholzibacteriia bacterium, assembly GCA_035268685.1. Lineage (NCBI taxonomy): Bacteria > Candidatus Krumholzibacteriota > Candidatus Krumholzibacteriia > Candidatus Krumholzibacteriia bacterium. Next base: position 11,213 of record DATFKK010000066.1, read on the forward strand.
CATCGAACACAGCCGGGAGACAGGGTCAGAAGATCTTCTGGCCGTCGGCCAGGATCTCGTTCAGCGCTTCACGGAAGTCGTTGTTGCTGTTGGCGACCTCGGGCGTGACGCGCTCCTTGTAGAGTTCCCACGATTTCTTGATCTCGACGCCGAGCGCCGGGACCAGGTTTCCCTCGGCCAGCGCCTTGTCACGGACATCGCGATTGTAGACGAGGATGTCCGACACGAGAGCACGCGCCAGACGGCGGGCCTTCTTGCGCGCCGGATCCTCCTCGGCCGTGTTCTTCGCCGGAGACTCCGGCTCGGCCTTCGGAGCCTCGGGTGTCGTCTCGGCCCGCGGGGGCTCGGCCACGGCCACGCTCGCGTCCTCGGCCTCGGACTCGGGTCGCGGGCCCACCGGGGTCACCGCGGGAGACGGCCGCTCGATCTCGAGGTCCAGGGAATTCGGATCGGCGGACCCGGAAGCCCCCGACTCCATGGCCGGCTCGGCGACCGGCGCGGGCGCGGGTTCCGGTGACGGCTGCGGCTGCGGTGCCGGTGGCGGCGTCGCGGCGACGCTCGGTGCGACGTCGACGTCCGGCATCGGGGCGAGCGTGCCGTCGATGGGAAAGACGTACCGGCACTTCTGGCAACGGACACGGATCCGCGCGCGCGGCACGCGTTCGGGGTCGAGCTGATAGCGGGTGCTGCAATCCGGGCACTGAACGATCATGGCGCGCGCTGCCTCCAGGGATCTCGACGTCGATGGTTCCGCTCGAGCGAGGGACGATGGCCGTCCGGACTCCGGGCTGGTGACGCGACCGCACCCGGAGTTTCCGATTCCTCCCCGAGGGGTGCAAGCTTCACGCCACGAGCCCCGGATCGACCGGGTTCACACGTTGGCCAGATCGTCGGCGACCTCGTTCTTCTCGTCCTCGTCCCAAAAGCTGAGCATGACGAGGGCGTCCTTGTACTCGGCGTGGACCGCCGCCAGGGCGTCGGGCAGGTGGTGCGGCCCGATCCCCGTCATCTCGATCGCCTCGGGTCGGAGCGCGGGCACACAACCGTTCCCGCTGCTGCCGAGGTGCATTCCGTTCGCCACGGCGTCGGCGATGTGGACCGTCGCGGCGTAGCGGGGGTGCTTGTCGGCCAGGCGCGGATCGTGGTGCCACGCGATGGTCTCGACCAGGCGCTCCGGCAGTCCCCAGCGCTTGGCGAGCATGCGACCCGCCCGCGCGTGGGTGAAGTTCATGACCTTCTGCTCGGCCTCGAACATGGTGATCCGCTTCTCGTGGGCGAGCGACAGCACCTCGTACAGCTCCACGTGGAAGTGCTCCATCCACACGATCTTGCCGATGTCGTGGATCAGACCTGCCACGAAGTACTCCTCGGCCTCGTCCCCGTAGCCCAGGGTCTTCGCCAGGGCACTCGTGGTGACGGCGGTACCCAGACTGTGCCGCCAGAACTCGGCGGTGGTCCAGTTCTCGAGCTGGTGGTCGTGGAACAGGTCCATGACGGTGGTCGCGAGCACCAGGTCCTTCACGGCCTGCATGCCCACCAGACTCACGGCGCGGTTGATGGTCTCGACCTTCTCGGGGAAGCCGTAGTGCGCCGAGTTGACCAGACGCAGGAGCTTGGTGGTGATCACCTGATCCTCGCTCACGACCGCGGCGACGTCGGAGGCCGAGGTGTACGGATTGCGCAGCAGGTCGCTGACACGCTTGTAGACCAGCGGCAGGGTCGGGAGGTCGTGGATCCGCTTGACGATCTTGTCGACCTGATCACGCATCGGCCGCCCCCCCAGTCCGGCTCGACACGACCCAGCGGAAGACCTCTGACAGGATCGGGTCCTTGCGGGCCTCGCCGAACCACCGGCCCTCCTCGAGCACGATCCGCTTCAGCTCGTCGGGATCGAGCGTTCCCGGGGTCGGCGTCGTGGGCGGACCGTCCTCGTCCACCACGGTCACGAGCAGTACACCCCGCTGGCGCAGCATCTCGAGGTGCTGCTCGCCCAGTTCCGTGCCGGCGACCAGCAGCATTTGCCCCTCGCCGTGTACCACGGGTTCCGCGAGGACGTCGCCGACCCTGGCTCGGCCGGTGGGAATCTTCTTCGCCATGTCGAATCTCCTGCCGGGTCCGCGTACCGCTCATGGATTCCGGCGGCACGTGATCTCGTGCCGGGGCTTCGGCCTGCCGGAGCCTCCCCTTGAGGGAATTCCCCGCGCCGACACGGCACCACGGAACGGTTCAGCCGGCGGCGCTCCACACCGGGTTGCGATTGCCCATCTCCTGCAACCACGAGGCCAGATCGCGGTGTCGGGGCGCGGTGAGCTCGGGATCGTCGTCGAGAACGCGGTCGGCGAGTTCGCGCGCGCGCTCCACGAGCGCGGAGTCACGCAGGGGATTCAGGAGTCGGAAGAGCACGTCGCCGTGCTGCCGGATCCCGTGCAGATCGCCCATACCCCGCTCGCCCAGGTCGAGCTCGCTCACCTCGAAACCGTTGCGGCTGGCCGCGAGCCGCTCGAGACGCTGACTGCCCTGCGGACCGGCGTCGACACTGGGGACCAGCACGCACCGGCTCCGCGCCCGGCCCCGCCCTACCCGGCCACGTAGCTGGTGCAACTGGGCGAGCCCGAAGCGCTCGGCATGGTGGATCACCATCAGGCTGGCCTGCGGGACGTCGATCCCCACCTCGATCACCGTGGTCGCCACCAGGGCGTCGAGCTCGCGGCGTGCGAACAGATCGGCCACGTGCTCCTTCTCGTCGGGCTTCATGCGACCGTGCAGGATTCCGAGACGGACTCCCGCCAGAGGCCCTGCGGCGAGTTCCTCGAACGCCTGCTCGGCACTGGTCATGCCCAGCGCCTCGCTCTCCTCGACGAGCGGGAACACGAGGAAGCTCTGCTCCCCCCGCGCAGCGCGGTCCCTCACGTCGGCATAGACGCGGTCGAGCCCGCGGACGTCGACGACCTCCGACTCCACTGGAGTGCGGCCCGGCGGGATCTCGTCGATCACCGAGAGGTCGAGGTCTCCGTACACCGTGAGCGCGAGGCTGCGCGGGATCGGCGTGGCCGACATGACCAGCACGTGCGCCCCGGCCTGGGCCAGGGCCGCGCGCTGGAGGACTCCGAAGCGGTGCTGTTCGTCGACGATGGCCAAGCCCAGACGAGCGAAACCGACATCGTCCTGGATCAGCGCGTGCGTTCCGAAGACGCACTGGATGCTTCCGTCGGCGAGTCCCTGCTGGATCCGGCGCCGCTCGGATGCCGGCGTGCTGCCGGTCAACACCTCGGCGCGGACCCCGATCGCCTCGAGCAGCGGGATCTGACGCTTTCCGTGCTGCCGCGCGAGGACCTCGGTCGGTGCCATGAACGCGGCCTGCCCGCCGGCTTCGACGGCGAACAGCATCGCGACCACCGCGACCACCGTCTTGCCGCTCCCGACGTCGCCCTGCAGCAGGCGATGCATCGCGGTGTCCGAGCGCAGGTCACGCGCGATCGCGGCCAGGACACGGCGCTGGGCACCCGTCAGGTCGAAGCCCAGATCCTTCACGTAGCGAGTCGAGAGTCCGGTGTGCTCGTCGAGGACCACGGCCGCCCGCCGCCGCAGCAGCCGTCCACGGCGGATCCCCACGGCCAGTTGCAGGGCGAAGGCCTCGTCGAAGGCAAGGCGCAGACGGGCGGGCTCCACGTCGTCGATCGAGTCGGGCAGATGCAGCTGCGCCAGGGCACGGGCGCGTTCGAGCAGGCCGAGTTCGTCGCGCCACCCCGGTGGCAATGGGTCACGAACGTCGGGCAGCAGGCCTTCGAGGGCAGCCCGGACCAACTTGCGTACGGTACCCTGCCGGAGCCCCGCGGTCAGAGGATAGCGCGCCTGCGGCCTCGGGTCGGTCAGGTCGCCGTCGAGACGGTCCTCCTGCGGCGATTCGGTCTCGGGGTTGACCATCTGCAGGCGTCCGCCCCACGCCGTGATCTCGCCCGCCACCACCAGTTCGCGCCCGATGCGCAGCCGATCGGCCATGTAAGGGGCGTTGAACCAGGTCAGGCGCAGGCGAGCCGACCCGTCTCCCACGACGGCCACGACCATCGAACGCCCACGCCGCGTGCGGCGGTTCTGCACGTCGAGCAACCGCCCCCGGGTCACCACGCGTTCGTGCTCGCGAACCTCCGCCAGCGGCTTCTCGACACCGCGGTGGCGGTAGTCGCTCGGATAGTGGTGCACGAGATCGAGCGCGGTCTCGATCCCGAGACGCCGCAACAGACGTGCGCGGTTGGGGCCGACCCCCTTCAGGTACTGGACGTCGGTCTCGGCGGTCAGCGCCGGTGCGGGACGGTTCACGCCTGCCTCCTCCGGCCGGCAGACTACTCGACGCGCATGAAGACGTGGTAGCCCCGATCGGTGGCGATCGGCTCCGTGAACTCTCCGACCGACAGCTTCCGCACGGGCTCGCGGAAGGCCTCCTGGATCGACCCGACCTCGATGAAGCCGACGTCGACCCCTGCGGTCTCGGCGATCTCGGACTCCTGGTGCGCGAGAACGTAGAAGTCCTCGCCGCGACGCAGGCGGACGATCAGCTCGCGCGCGCGCTCCTCGGTGCCGACCATGAGTTGCAGGAGATGGACCTTACCGGCGGCACGAGCGGCCTCCGAACGTTCCGCGCGCGTGCGCAGGGACTCGATCACCTCGGCGATCCGCTGCTTCTCCTGGGGATCCCGGACCCGCGCGCGGTAGGCCGAGTAGTGCCGGATGGCATCCTCGAAGGCATAGCGCGCTCCCGCGATCCGCCCCAGGTGGAGATGCGGCGAGGCCTGGCGCCGATCGAGCTGGACGGCCAGACGAAGATGCTGCTCGGCCTCGGTCACGGCGAACCGGTTCAACAGCAGGACGGCCAGGTTGGTGTGCGCGAGCGCCGACTCGGGGTCGAGGTCGAGGGCCCTTCGGTAGGCCTCCTCGGCCTCTTCCAGCCGCTCGCTCTGCGCCAGGACGTTGCCCAGGTTGTAGTGCAGGTCGGGGTCGTCGGGGGCGAACTCGATCGCGCGGCGGAAGGCCTGGATCGATTTGGCGCGCTCGCCGCGGAGGGAATGGATCGTCGCCAACCCTCCCCAGGCATCGGCGTTGGCTTCCACGGCGTTCGATGCACGGAAGGCCTGCACCGCGTCGTCCTGCCGCCCGGCCCCCAGGTGGGCCTTTCCGATCAGTGCCTGGCACATCGAGGCGTCGGCCCCCCTCGACTCGGCATCCCGGAACGACCGCAGCGCCTCGTCGAACTGCCCGCGGCTCAGCAACACGCGGCCCACGTCGACCCGGTAGTCGGGCCGGTCGGGCTCGATGCGGATCAACTCGCGCAGCAGACCCACCGCCTCGGCCCAGCGACCCAGGTCGAGAGCCATGGTGGCCATGGTGCGGAGCACCTCGGCGTCCTCCGGCGAGCGCTCCAGGGATTCGCGCAAGCTCTCCATCGCACCGTCGGCATCCCCCAGCGCGGCGCGGATCTGGGCCCGCATGAAGAAGGGATCGAGCGCATCGTCGGCGAGTTCCACGGAGCGCTCCGACGCATCGAGCGCCGCGTCGGCATTGCCCGACTGCAACTCGACCCACGCGATCCTCAGCCACAGACCCCAGTCGTCACCGTGCTGGGCGGAGAGCTCGCGGTACGCTTCGCGCGCCGCCTCGATCCGCCCCTCACGCAGCAGCTGATCCGCCTCGCTCGCCCACGGACGGTCCCGATCGAGCACCATGTCCGGAGACTGGGCCACGCCGAGAGCCGGCAGCAGCAGGAGGACCAGGACCGTCGATCGTACGACGGTATGCATCTTGCGAAACTCGTTGAAGTTCGTCGTCATCGCACTCGCATTCGCGCGAACCGGGAGTCGCCCATGGACACCGTGCACGATCGTCCCCTCGTACTCGTCGTGGAGGACGACCCCGACCTCCGGCGTATCCTCTGCCTGCAGCTGGCCAAGATCGGCTACGCCACCGTCGAGGCCGAGAACGGACGCGTCGGCTTCGATCGAGCGAAGAACGCCGCTCCCGACCTGATCCTGCTCGACCTCATGATGCCCGAGCTCGACGGTTTCCAGGTCCTGAAACGCATCAAGAGCCTGGACTCACTGACCGAGATCCCCGTGCTGATCCTGACGGCCAGCCACGACGATCACCATCGGCGCAAGAGCGTCTCGCACATGGCCAACGGCTTCATGACCAAGCCGTACACGTTGGACCAGCTGCGCGAAGAGATCGGTCGTCTGCTCGCTCCGGCCGAGAAGGCCTGACCGAGCTCGATCGCCTGGATCCAACACCTGACGGCACCGGACGTTCCCGCCGGGCTACGCGTCGGCCGGTCCGTCCGCCCACGAGGGCCACACCGGAATCGGGCCCAGCCAGCGCCGGGGATCCTGCAACCTCCACTGCAGATGGAGCTCCGTCAACGGCGCCCAACGGTCCCAGAGTGCATCGGCGGCGGCGGAATCGCCGAGCTGGCGGTGGGAGAAGAGCAGCTCGAGAGCCGTCTCCGCGGTGGTTTCGGCCGTCGCTCCGGCCTCGAGTGCCTCCACGGCGGCGCGCGTGTCTCCCCGGCTCCGGAGCAGCCGACCGGTCAGTGCCGCCGACCCCGGCACGTGACTCCCCATGGCCTCGATGTTGGCCAGACGGCGTAGAGCGACCTCGTGGTCGCCCCGCTCGGCGTGTGCCCGTGCGAGCTCCCAGAGGACCCCGGGATGCCGCGGATGGTCCGCGGTCGCGGCTTCGAGCACGTCGACGGCACGGGCGGGATCGCCCTGCGTCCGGAGGAGCCGCGCCCTGGCCAGTGCCGGCCCCGGCGAGGAACCGCCGGACGGACAGGCCTCGAGGGCACGGCGGGCGAGGTCGGGGTGTCCCGACGCCAGGCCCCAGGCGGCGGCGTCGAGGAGCAGCGGCACGGCGTCCGTGATCGCGACCAGCTCGCCGTACTGGCGCGTGGCCGCGAGCCCGTCGCCGGTGAGCGCGGTGAGTGCGGCGCGGAGGAAGCTGGCCTCGACCCCGGGCCGCTCGGATTCCCACACCGTCTCGAGACGGCGCCGGGCCTCGACGAGCTCCCCCGCGCGGAGCTCGCAGAGCGCGGCTCCGTAGCGAGCGGGCGATGGCGCGTGTCCCAGGTCGTGGGCCCGGGAGAAGTGCTCGGCGGCGCGCCGCACCTGCGATCGACGCAGATCCACGATCCCGGCGAGCACCCTCGCGTCCGCGAAGTCCGGGTTGCGCTCCAGAGCGGCATCGAGGTGGGCACCGGCCCCGTCCGAGTCCCCCTGCGCCGCCATGCAGGCGGCCATGCGCAGCCGGAGGTCCGGGTAGTGCGGGGTCTGCTCCAGAAGGGGCTCCAGCAGTTCCTGCGCCTGGGCCCAGAGGCCCTCGTGGAGGAGCGACTCGGCCCGCTCGACCCGTTGGCGCCGCTCGACCTGGCGCGCCCGATGCGCGCGCAGACCTTCCAGGGCCGTATCGGGTTCGTCGAAGAGACCGGTCAGGGGACTTCCCTGCTGGCTGGCCCGCTCCCGCCAGTCGCTGGCCAGCTCGCGAGCCATGGCCGCCTGCCCTCGACGCCCGAGTGCGATGACCCGCACGAGCGCCGCGTCGACCAGGCCGTCGTTGATCTCCAACGCACGCCGGGCGGCTTCCGCGGCCGCTACGTCGTCCTCGAGTTCGAGCAACGCCACGCTGCGCTGCAGGTGGAGGTCGGGATACGCGGGATGGTCGCGCAGGGCGGCGTCGACGTGCTCGAGCGCGCGGCCCGGTTTGCCTTCCTCCAGGCACGTCCGTCCGAGGCGCGCGTGCGCCTCACCGCGGTAGAAGCGCGCGAGCGTGACGTCGGGATCGGCGTCGTCTCCGCCGACGACGGCCTCGTCGAAGCAACGGATGGCCTCCACCAGTCGCCCGGCATTGAAGTGATCGATGCCCACTCCGTACCGATCCCGCGCCCGGCTGCCGAAGAGCCGCCGAAGCATGGATCAGTCACGCAGACGGCGGAGGAAAGTCGGCAGATCGAGATCGTCGCGGTTCGGCAGTCGCCCGCCCTGACCCTCGCTCTCGCCCTCTCCGTTCGATCCGCCTTCGGTGCTCCGGCGGGACTGTCCCCGATCGCCGAAGGCGCGTGGTGCCGGGGTCTCGGAGGGATCCAGCAGGCGGCGGATACCCTCCTCGCGACGAGCCCTCTCGGCATCGGCGGCGTCTCGGCGGGTCTCCCCCTTCGGTTCCGGGGTATCTCCGTCGGCGGCTTCCATGGCCCGCAACGGTGTACGATCGGGTTCGGAGCGCGGTGCGTCGACGGGTGTCGGCTCGGGCGATTCGGCGAAGGTCTCTTCCCGCGGGGCTGGCCGCGGGGCCGGCCGAGGCTCCCGACGGGGGCTCGCACCGAAGGACGCCGCGGCCGCTCGGGGTTCGGAGTCTTCCCGTCGCGCGGTGGCGCCGCGGGTCGAACGCTCGGCGGTGATGCCGCGCGGCTGCTCGGCCATGTTGCCGAAACCGGTGGCGATGACGGTGACGCGCAGGTCGTCCTCGGCGTCGCCGTCGATCACCGCACCAAAGATCATGTTCGCGTCGGCACCGACGGCCTCCTGCACGATGTTCGTGACCTCACTCACCTCGTGCAGGCTCATGTCGTGCCCGCCGGTGATGTTCACCAGCACGCCCTGCGCTCCGCGGACGTCGACGTCCTCGAGCAGAGGACTGCTGATGGCCGCACTCGCGGCCTCCACCGCTCTGCTCTCGCCCCGCGCGTGGCCACTGCCCATGATCGCGTCGCCCATGCCCGCCATGATGCTGCGGACGTCGGCGAAGTCGAGGTTCACCAGCCCCGGCACTGTGATCAGGTCACTGATGCCCTTCGTGGCCTGATACAGGACGTTGTCGGCGACACGGAAGGCTTCGAGCAGGGGTGTTCCCGCCGGGACCACCTTCAGCAGGCGGTCGTTGGGGATCACGATGATCGTGTCGACCTCTTCGCGCAGTTCCTCGAGCCCGTCCGTCGCCTGCCCCCCGCGCTTGCGGCCCTCGAAGGTGAAGGGCAGGGTGACGATGCCCACCACCAGCGCGCCCAGCTCACGAGCCACGCGCGCGACCGACGGAGCGGCACCGGTTCCGGTGCCTCCGCCCATGCCGGCCGTGACGAAGACCATGTCCGAGCCGTTGAGGGCCTCGGCGACCTGCGAGGAGTCCTCCTCCATGGCCCGCGAGCCCACGCGGGGGTCGCCACCACTCCCGAGGCCACGCGTGACCTGCGTCCCGATCTGGATGCGCGTGGTCGCCGCGCTCTCCTGAAGGGCCTGGGCATCGGTGTTGACCGCGATGAACTCGACCCCGGTCAGTCCCGAGTCGACCATGCCGTTCACGGCGTTGCCACCCGCGCCGCCGACGCCGGCGACCCGGATCCGGGCCTGCCCGGAGAATTCCTCTTCGAACTGCAGCTTCATGTGAGCTCCTTCGTCCTCGGGCGATGACGCGTCCGGATGCGTGGGGATGCTTCAGACGAGATGACTGATCCACCCCTGGACGGCGCCCCAGAAGCCGCCGGATCCGGACGTCTCGACCGTCTCACGCCGGGGGCCTCCCGCCGCCACGAATCGGGCGGCGCCGAAGGCCTGGGCCCAGCTGTCGGGCTCGACATCGGTGTCGTCGGGCGTGGACCGGCGGCACTCGGTGCGCGTGCCGAACACCTGTTCGGCCAGGGCGTCGGAGCCACGGAGTCGGGAGCCGCCCCCCGTGAGGACGATCCCGGATGCCAACGCCGGTCTCGTTATACCCCACTGGAGTCCCTGTGCAACAAGTTCCATGAGCTCCTGCTGGCGGGCCTCGCAGATCGCCGCGAGCCGCGCCACGACCTCGTCGGGCGGATTCGTACCGTCGTCCGCGGTCGAGCCGACCCCGACCGTACGCAGAGCCGTCCCCCAGCGCCGCTTGAGACGCTCCGCCATGCGCTCGTCGACCTCGAGACCCCACGCCACGTCGCGCGTCACGTGGTTGCCACCCACCGGCACCGCACCGCTCCGCCGCAGGCGGCCTCGGCAGTAGAGCGCGAAGTGGGTGGTCTCGGCCCCGATGTCGATGGCGAGACACCCTCCGTTCCGTTCGTCCTCACTGACGAGGTAATCGCCGCTGGCGCAAGCCGCGAAGACGTGACCCGCGATGTCGGCGTCCGCGCGTTCCACGGCCTGCTGCACGGATCCGAGACGTGATTGTTCCGCCGTGATCACGTGTGCCTCCAACGCGACCCGCGTGCCCACCATGCCCACCGGGTTCTCGATGCCGGTCCGATCGTCGACGGCGTAACCCACCGGCAGGCAGTGCAGGATCATGCGGTCGAAGGGGACGTCCATCGAACGTACCTGCTCGAGCAGCGAATGGAGATGCTGGGAACGGACCTTCGCGCCCGTCGACCCCAGGGCCACCGATCCCCGGCTGTCGAGACTGTGCACGTGCTCCCCGCCCACGGTCAGGTGCACGGGCTGGGGATCCACGTCGGCGCGCGTCCACACCTCGTGCAACAACTCGCGCACGGCGGTCGCCGTGGCGGGCAGGTCGACGACCTCTCCACGGCGCGTGCCCATCGCGGGACGGGACGCCCACCCCATCGGCGTGACCTCGCCGGAGACGTCGGCGACCACGGCACGGAAGCGCGAGGCTCCGAGGTCGAGCGTCGTGACGGTGTCGGGGTCGGATTCGTACATGCGCTCAACCTCCGGCGGGAGGGTCGTCCCGGCTTCGATCGGCCGCGGGGCGGTCCGCGGCGCGGGTGAGAACGGCCTGGCGCTCGAAGCGCAGGTCCAGACGATCGCCGGGCGAGGGGTCGAGATGGTCCCAGGCAACGGCGGCCACGCGCAGTTGCTCGGCCGTACCCTGCGGGCCCAACCAGACCTCGATGGCGTCGTTCGTGCGCAGTGCGATGCCGTCCCGCGGCCCCAGGGCGATGCTCGCGAGTCCGGCGTCGAAGGGCCAGCCGCCCTCGCGCACGGCGGACAGGAGACGACCGAGGCGCTGACGCGCGGCGTCGCGCACGACACCGTTCGCGCCGACCAATCCCTCGACCCGCGGCATTCCGTGAACGATCACCGACGAAGGGAGTGGCGCCACCCGGCCTTCGGCATCCACACCCCATCGCGCCCCGTCGACATCGGTCCAGGCCACGGGCGAGGACTCCTCGACGCGCAGCGTGATGCCGGCCGGCAGACGGCGCACGACGTCGACCACGCGGACCCAGGCCAGGGCTTCCGCGTCGGCTCGCACGTCCTCGGCACCCGGATCGATCCATCGGCGGCCCTCGAGCTCGGCGGCGACGGCTTCGACGGCGTCCCGGTCCGCGATGGCCACACCAGTCACGTCGACCTCGAGCACCCGCTGATTCCACAGACCCAGGCCGAAGACGACGATCGACGTCACGAGGGCCAGACGTGCGAGCCGCACCGTCCACCCGTCACGACGTCGGTGCTCGCGGCGCGCGCGCAACGGCGCACCATCGGTGCCGACGAGCTTCGTGCGCGGCTTCGCCCGCGCGTTGCGAAGACGATTGCGGTGCATCAGTCGATCCACGCGGTGAACACGGGTCATGCGTCCGTTCCTTCCGCTCGGTCCCGGCGCAGTCGCTGCAGGAGCGGGTCGGCGAGGCGTGCAATGTCCCCGGCTCCCTGCGTGAGCCACAGATCCCCGGGGCGCGCTTCCTCGCACGCCCAGTCACATGCGTCGTCCACGCCGACCAGGGAGCGTGTGCGCACGCCGTGATCGTCGCGCAGGCGCGAGGTGATGAGGTCGCTGTCCACACCGACGATCGGTGTTTCGCTCGCAGGGTAGATCGGCAGCAGTCCCACGACGTCGGCCTGGGCGAGCACGTCGGCGAACTCGGCGTGGTGATCACGCGTGCGCGTGAAGCGATGCGGTTGGAACACCACGACGAGACGCCGGTCGGGGAAGTTGGAACGCAGGGCGCGAAGGGTGACCGAGAGTTCGGTGGGATGGTGCCCGTAGTCGTCGACGACCAGGACGTCGTCGACCTCGCCCTTCATCTCGAGCCGACGTCCCACGCCGCGGAATCCTTCGAGGGCTCCGGCGATGCGATCGAAGTCCAGGCCCAGCTCCAGGCCGCAGGCCACGGCGCCCGCGGCGTTGAGTGCATTGTGCGCACCGAAGAGAGGTAACCGGCAGCTACCCATCTCCACTTCCTGGTGCCACAGGCGGATGGTCGTGCCCAGCGCGTCGGTGCCGGCCACCTGGACACGGACGTCGACGCCCTCGGCCGTCCCGTAGGTGATCGCCGGCCAACGGACCCGCGGCAAGAGGCGTGCGAGCTCGGGGTCGTCGGCACACGCGATGACCTTGCCGTAGAAGGGCACGCGATCCATGAAATCCACGAAGGCCTGACGGATCGCGTCCATGTCCTTGTAGTGGTCGAGGTGTTCGCGATCGACGTTGGTCACCACGGCGATCGTGGGTGACAGGCGCAGGAAGGTGCCGTCGCTCTCGTCGGCCTCGGCGACCAGGTAGTCTCCCTTGCCCAACGTGGCCGTACTCGCCAGCGCGAGCAGTCGGCCACCCACGATGACCGTGGGGTCGAGTCCGCCGCCGTGCAGCACCGTGGCCACCAGACTCGAAGTGGTGGTCTTGCCGTGCGAGCCGGCCACGGCCACCCCGTGCTTCAAACGCATGAGTTCGGCCAGCATCTCGGCGCGACGGATCACGGGAATGCCGCGCTCACGTGCGGCGACGAGTTCCGGGTTGTTGCGAGGCACGGCCGAGCTGAAGACGACGACCTCGGCATCGCCCAGGTTCGCGGCGTCGTGACCCAGGTGCACCTCGGCCCCGAGGGTCTGCAATCGTTCCACGTTCGCCGATCGTGTGATGTCACTGCCCGACACGGAGAAGCCGAGTTGCAACAGGACCTCGGCGATCCCACTCATCCCCACGCCGCCGATCGCCACGAAATGGATCCGCTCGACCAGGCGAAAGGGTCCGACCGCCGTCGTGTCGTCCTGTTGTCCACGTGCCTCCCAGTTCATCGACCCCTCTTCCCTTCGATCCGCGTGAGTGCGTCGCGCGCAATGGTCTCGGCTCCGTCGGTCTCGCCACCCCAATGACGGGCCGCGGCGGCCATCGTGGCCAACGTGTCGGCATCCTCGCCGAGAGCGACGACTTCGTCGACCAGTCGTTCTCCGTCGAACTCCGCATCGTCCACCCAACGCGCCGCACCCGCCTCGGCCAGCACCTCGGCGTTGCGTCGCTGGTGGTCGTCGGTCGCGTGGGGAAAGGGAACGAGAAGCGACGGACGACCGACGGCGGCCAGCTCGGCCAGCGTGAGTGCCCCCGCCCGGCACACCACCAGATCGGCGATCCGGTACGCCGCCGCCATGTCGTCGATGTACGAGAGCACCCGCGCCCGTAGGGCGTCGTCCTGAGCGCGGTTGACGACAGCGCGGGTGCTCTCGAGATCCTGCTCACCCGTCTGGAGCAGGACCTGCCATGCGGTTTCGTCGCGCAGACGCGGCCATCCCTCGGCCACGGCGCGGTTCAGCGTGGCCGCTCCCCGACTGCCGCCGAAGACGAGCAGCGTGGGGCGGTCCGGGCGTAGATCGAAGCGGGCGTAGTCGGACTCGCTCGGGGCGACACCATGGCTCTCGCGCACAGAGGCCCGCACGGGATTCGGGGCGTCGGAGATCTCCCGCGCCGCACTCAGTGGGGCGCGCGCCGGGGCGAAGGCGACATAGGCGCGCTCGGCGAAACGGGCCAGGATCCGGTTGGTGGAACCCGGAGCCGAGTTCTGTTCCTGCAGCCAGAGCGGCACGCCGAGCAACGCGGCCACGACGGCCGGCGCGGCGCTCGCGTAGCCGCCGGTGGCGATCACCAGATCGGGACGCCACCGCATCACCAGGGCCAACGAGAGCGCCGACGCCACGCCGAAGGCCACCGCGAATCGCAGGGCTCCGGCCAGGCCCAGGCCACGCAGCCCTGCCGCGGGATATCGGTGCAGGCGGAAACCGTGTTCGGGGACCAACCGCCCCTCGATCCCCCGACGACCACCGACGAAACGGATCGAGGTCCGGGGTGCGAGCCGTTGCAGGGCCTCCGCGATCGCGACCGCGGGGTACACGTGCCCGCCGGTGCCACCCCCCACCATGAGAACACGTACACTCATGCGCGCGCCCCCTGCCACCGGGCGTCCACGCGGCGGGGACGCCGCACCGAACGAGCAACGTTCAGCAGTACGCCCACGCCGATCATGTTCGTGAGCAACGCCGTTCCGCCCCAGCTGACGAAGGGAAGCGGTAGACCCATGACCGGCACGAGACTGCTGACCATCGCAAGGTTCAGGAACGCGTAGACACCGATCATCGTCGACACGGCAACGGCCGTGAGATAGGCGTGTCCGTCCCGCGCGGCATGCGCGACCTTCAGCCCGCGCGCGACCAGGAATCCGAACGCGAGGACCACCAGCACCACGCCCACGAACCCGAACTGCTCGCCCGCAATGGCGAACACGAAGTCCGTGTCGGACTCGGGCACGAAGGCGAAACGCGTGATGCCCTCACCGGCGCGCACGCCGAACAGTCCACCGTTGCCCATACCCATGACCGCGTGGAAGGACTGGAAGTCGGCGTCGAGCGCGGTCTGTTCGCGCAGGAAGACGTTCCGCCACGCCTCGGCGCGGGTGATCAGCTTCGGGTAGTGCGTGAACGCGAGCCACGCCGCCCCCACGATCGCCGTTGCGCCCGCCGTCACCCAGCGCAGTGGCATTCCGCCGACCCAGAGGATCGTGGCGACGATCAGACACAGGGCCAGCGCGCTGCCGAAGTTCGGTTGGGCGGCGATGAGTCCTCCGACCACCAACGGCATCGCCACGATCGGCGCCCACGAACGCAGGGGGCCCCGCAGACGACCCGGATCGCGATCGATCCAGGACGGAAGGGCCAGCACCAGGAAGATCTTGGCGAACTCGGCGGGCTGGAAGGGCACACCGGCTATGTCGAGCCAGCGATCGATGCCGGCGTTGCCGAAGGCGAAGGCCCCGAACTCGACCATCAGGAGGGCGGCGACCGAGAGGACGACCCCCACCTCGGCGTACCGCGCCACCAGCCGGTAGTCGATCTGCGACACGAACAGGCAGGCGACCAGCGCCACACCGATGCGCACCAGATGCGCGGGCAGAGCACCCACGGATCCCGGATCGGCGGTCCCGGGATCGTACGCACTCGCGCCGTGGACGAGCACCGCGCCGAGCACCAGCAGCGACGCCACCAACACGACGATCCGACGGTCGAACTCGGCCAGCCACGAACTCACGACGCACCTCCCACGTGCGTGCGGACCCACTCCTGGAAGACCTCACCGCGCTCGGCGAAGCTGCCGAATTCGTCGAAGCTCGCGCAGGCCGGACTCAGGAGAACCGTGTCGCCGACCTCGGCCAGTTGGCAGGCCCGGGAGAGGGCGGTCCGCATGTCCGCACACGTGATGCACCGAACCCGGTCACCGATCGCCTCGGCCACCACCTGACCTTCCTCGCCGAAGCACACCGCGACCCGGAGTCGATCGGAATGATCGGCCAGGGGTGTGTAGTCCTCGCCCTTGCCGCGTCCGCCGAAGAGCGCGACCACTCGACCGCTCAGCCCGCGCAGAGTGGCGGTCGCCGCGTGCACGTTCGTGGCCTTGCTGTCGTCGATCCAGGTGCGTCCGTCATCGGTGTCCACGGTCACCGCACGGTGGGGAAGACCCCGGAAACCTGCGACCGCCTCGGCGATCCCGCCGGGATCGAGATCGAGATCGTGGACCATCGCGACCGCCGCGAGGACGTTCATCTGGTTGTGGCCTCCGACCAGCGGGATGGTGTCGAGCGCGAGCACGCGCTCGGGCCCTGCTTCCGAGCGACGCACGATCCAGCCGTCTTCGATCCATGTCACCGTGTTCTCGGCGCGATCCCGGGCGAATCCGGCGCGCCGGGCCGGCGTGTCCTCGGCCCACTGGTTCATGGGCGCCTGGTCCACCGGATACACGTAGGCAGTGGAGGGCGTGGACGCACGGAGGATGTTGCGCTTGGCCTCACCGTAGGCCTCGAAGGACGGGTAGCGATCGAGATGATCGGGAGCCAGGTTCAGCACCGCGGCCACGGCCGGCGCGAAGTGTTCCACCCGCTCGAGTTGGAAGCTACTGCACTCGATCACGAGCAGGCCGTTCTCGTCGACCTCTTCCACGTGATCGCTCACGGCGGTGCCGATGTTGCCCACGAGGACCGCATCGTGT
Source organism: Candidatus Krumholzibacteriia bacterium (assembly GCA_035268685.1). Taxonomy (NCBI): domain Bacteria; phylum Candidatus Krumholzibacteriota; class Candidatus Krumholzibacteriia; species Candidatus Krumholzibacteriia bacterium. The sequence continues at coordinate 27,434 of DATFKK010000066.1, forward strand.
CCGGCCTGCCGAAGGATCGCGTGGACGAGACTCACGGTGGTGCTCTTGCCGTTGGTGCCGGTCACGGCCAGGATCCGGCCGCGGGCACGGCGCGAGGCGAGTTCGAGTTCTCCGATCACCGAGGTGCCGCGCTGCTCGGCGGCGCGCACCAGCGGATGCTCGGACGGCACGCCGGGACTGACGACGAGCGCGTCGAGGACGGAGACCGTGCCGCGCACGTCGTCGCGCGCGGCACGGAACTCCACCCCCCACTCGGCCAGTTCGGCCACCACGTCACCGGGGAGATCCGCGGGCGAACGGTCGTCGAAGGCGATCGCCTGCGCACCGTGGCGCTCGAGCAGCGCCACCGCGCCGCGTCCGGAGCGTCCCAGACCGAGCACACCGACCACGGTGTCCGTCCAGGCTTCGTGCGCGGGCAGGACCTTCGACGTCACCGTCGCTCCTAGCGGATCTTGAGGGTGCTGATCGTCAACAGCGCCAACATGGCGCCGACGATCCAGAATCGGATGACGACCTTGGTCTCGCTCCACCCCAGCAGCTCGAAGTGGTGATGGAGCGGAGCCATCTTGAACACGCGCTTGCCACGCATCTTGTAGCTGACGACCTGGATGAAGGTGCTCGCAGCCTCGGCCACGAAGACACCGCCGACGATCACCAGCAGCAGTTCGTGCTTGGTCAACAGTGCCAGCGAGGCCAGAGCGCCACCGAGTGCCATCGATCCCGTGTCGCCCATGAAGACCTGGGCCGGATGACTGTTGTACCAGAGGAAGCCGAGGCAGGCGCCGACCGTGGCCGTTGCGAACACGGCCAGTTCGCCGACCCCGGGGATGAACGGAATCCGCAGGTAGTCCGCGAAGACGGCGTTGCCGGTCACGTAACCCAGGCCGGCGTAGGCGATGAAGCAGAACAGACACAAACCCACCGCCAGACCGTCGAGGCCGTCGGCCAGGTTCACCGCATTCGTCGTTCCCGAGAACACGAGCACCGCCAGAGGCAGGTACAGCCATCCCCAGTCCAGCGTGATCTCGGCCAGGAAGGGCACGGTGGTCTTCGTGGCCATCGGACCGAACTCGGGCTGGCGCATGATCCAGTAGCCCACGACCAGACCGAAGAGTGCCTGGAAGAGCAACTTCCAGCGCCCACTCAACCCCGACTTGTGCCGGCGCAGCTTGAAGTAGTCGTCGAGGAAGCCGAGCAGGCCCATGTACAGGGTCGCGGCCAGCGCCATGATCACCGGCTGACTCCGCAGATCACCCCACAACAGCACGGGGATCACGATCGCGGCCACGATGAGCAGACCGCCCATGGTGGGCGTGCCCGCCTTCGACCGGTGATGCTCGGGGCCCTCTTCGCGGATGCTCTCGCCGATCTGCTTCTCGCGCAGCATCCGAATGGTCCAGTTGCCGAAGAAGAAGCAGATGAGCAGGGCCGTGAGCGTGGCGTAGGCGCTGCGGAACGTGATGTACCGGAACACATTGAAGGGACTCCACAGGTCCACGAGCTGCTCGACGAACACGTGGAACATCAGTCGTCCCCCTTCGTGGGACCGGCGACGCGTTCGACGAATGCGTCGAGGATCCGCTCGAGTGCTCCACTGCGACTACCCTTGAACAGAACGGCATCGCCTTCATCGGTCGCTGCGTCCAACCAGGCGGCGATCTCCGCGGGCTCCTGACGATCGAAGCGGACGATGCGCGCGTCCTCCGCGCCAACGGCGGCGGCGGCGTAGGAGTCCCCGATCACCACGACTCGGTCGAGCCCCGACTCCAGAGCGACGCCCAGGACCTCGCGGTGCATGGGCACCGCGTCGGGACCGAGTTCGGCCATCTCGCCCAGTACGACGACACGCCGCACGGCCCGGGTGGCGGCGAGGCTTCCCAGGGCCTCGCGCACGCTGGCGGGATTCGCGTTGTAGCTGTCGTCGATCAGGGTCCTCCCGGCCGCCTGGAGTCGGCGGCTCCGATGCGGCGACAGCGATGCTGCGGCAAGACGCTCGAGTGCGTCCTCACGACGAACACCGAGGGCCTCGGCCATGGCCATGGCTGCTGCTGCGTTGTCGGCGTTCACCGTCCCGAACACCGGCAGCACTCCCTCGACCCCTCCGATGCGTACGGCGATGCCGTCGTCGACACTCTCGGCCCGCTCCACGCGGAGGTCCGCCGTCGGATCCGCCCCGAAGGAGATCACGTTCTGGGCGCCACTACGGGCGCGCAACGATTCGAAACGCGGATCGTCGCGGTTCAACACCGCGACTCCGTTCGAGGGCAGCGCCTCGATCAGCTGACCCTTGGTCCGTGCGACCTCGTCGACACTACCGAAGAATTCCAGGTGCGCCGGCGCGACGTTCGTGATGCACCCCATCCACGGCGATGCGATCTGCGCCAGACGACCGATCTCATCGGGACCCGACGCCCCCATCTCGAGCACGAGCACGTCCTCGTCGCCCGAGAAACCCAGGATCGCCGCGGGCATGCCCCAGCGACTGTTGAGATTGCCGGGGCTGGCGGCGGCAACTCGATCACCCGCGAGCGCAGCTGCGAGGAAGTCCTTGGTCGTGGTCTTGCCGTTGCTCCCGGTGATGCCCACGACCACGGGGTCGTGCGCGCGCAACCACTGCGTCGCCGCGGTGGCCAGGGCGATCCTGGCGTCGGGCACCTCGACCACCACGCCGTTCACCTCGTCGTGGAACGGTGCCCGGCCTTCGACCAACGCCACCGGCACGCCGGCCACGAAGGCGTCGCGGAGGAAGCGGACGCCGTGCGTCGACTCGCCCTGCACCGCGCAGAACATGGTGTCGGTGTCGCAGAGGCGGTGGTCGTAGGCGGCGCGCGCGAGGACGCGCGCGGGCGGTTCGATACGGGCTCCGGCCGCATCGCGCACGACGACGTCGATCCCGGCGTCGCGCCACCAGGCGACCAGCTCGCGCAGGTCGAAACTCATCGCGCGTCTCCGATCTCGCGCCACACGTCCCGGAGGACCACGCGATCGTCCCAGGGGATCTTCTCGGTGCCGACGATCTGGTAGGTCTCGTGCCCCTTGCCGCAGATCAGGACGGTGTCCGCCGGCCCGGCTTCGCGCAGCACCTCGGCGACGGCGTCGGCGCGGTCGTCGATGCGCCGCGCCCGCTCCGGCGCCGCGGCGAACCCCGGCTCGGCGTCGGCGAAGATCCGCGCGGGATCCTCGGTCCGCGGGTTGTCCAGCGTGAGGACGACCCGGTCGGCGCGCTCGACCGCGATCGACGCCATGGCCGGGCGTTTGGCGCGGTCGCGGTCACCACCGCACCCGAAGACCACGAACAGCCTCCCGTCGACGATCGAGCGCACCGTGTCCAGTGCGCTCCGCATGCCCTCCGGCGTGTGGGCGTAGTCGATCAGCACCTGGGGACCGCCCTCGAGCTCCACGGGCTCCAACCGCCCGGGCACGGGGCGGAGCGCGGGGAAGGACGCGGCCAGATCGGCGGGTGCGATCCCGAGCGCGGTCCCGATCCCGGCCACGACCAGCAGGTTCGCCGCGTTGTAATCACCGAGCAGAACGCTGCTCAGACGATGTTCGACACCATCGAGTTCCACGTCGAGGGTGATTCCCTCGGCGTCGCAGCGGATCGAGCGTGCACGGACTCGGCAATCGTTGCCGGTCCCGACACGGATGGCGTCGGAGGGCCATTCGCGAACACCCAGGAACGGATCATCGGCGTACACGACCGCATGCCCGGCCGGCTTCTCGCGCCCGGGCTGATCGAGATGGGCGAGCAGGCGACGCTTCGCCGCGAAGTAGGACTCGAGGTCGCCGTGGTAGTCGAGGTGTTCGTGCGAGAGGTTCGTGAACGCCGCCACGTCGACCTCGATTCCCGCCAGACGGCGCTGGTCGAGGGCATGGCTGCTGGCCTCCATCGACACCGCTTGGCCACCGTGGTCGCGGATGGTCGCGAGCAACGGCAGCAGTTCCTCGGGCGCGGGTGTGGTCAGGGGCGCGGCGTACTCGCGGTCGAGTACGTCGTAGCGGATCGTCCCGATCAGGCCACAGCGACGCCCCGTTTGATCGAGGAGATCCCTCACGAGATGACTGACCGTGGTCTTCCCGTTCGTCCCGGTGACCGCGACCACGGTCAACGCGCGGTCCGGATGACCGGAGCGACGACGGACCATGTGACCGAGTGCGGCACGGGAGTCCTCGACGACCACCCGGGTCACTTCTTCGCCGAGTTCGAGTCCGATCGCACCGGCCGTGTCGACCACGACCGCGCTCGCGCCCGCCTCGACGGCGCCGGAGAGGAAGGCGTGGCCGTCGACCTGCGATCCTCGTACGGCCACGAAGGCACTTCCCGGCCCGACGCGACGGCTGTCGGACGTGACGTCGTGGATCGCCACGTCGGGATCGCCGATGATCCGGTGATCGAATCCCTCGATCAGATCGCGCAGACGATCGGTCATCGTCCCTCCCGACCGAAGGCGACCTGGATCCGCGCGCCCGGACGCATGGGCGTGCCCGGGGGTGGAATCTGCGCCACGACCGATCCCTGTTCGGGAAGACTCCCCAGGGACTCTCCCCAGGAGGCACGCACGGCCAGTTCGCGGATCTCGGCCACACTGCGACCGACGAGGTGCGGTGCCTGGATCATGGCAGCGGGAGTCACGGTCTCGCGAACGCCCTCGTCGAGCAGCCTCGTGCTCGCCGCGACCTCGCGCACGATCGACGCGAAGACCGGCGCCGCCACACCACCCCCGGTCGCCGTCCGACCGGGCGCGCGATGGAACACCACGACCATCACCAGTCGCGGATCGCGCGCGGGAGCGAGGCCGATGAAGGTCGGATTGTAGATCCCGTCGATGTAGCCGCCGCCCCGTTCGGCGACCTGCGCGGTCCCCGTCTTGCCCCCGACCTCGAGGCCGGCAACTCGTGCCCGGCTGCCGGTTCCGTAGTCGGTGGCCACGACGTCGGTCGTCATGGCGCGGAGACGTGAGGTGACCTCGGCACCCACGACGCCCCGCCGGCGCACGACGGGCGGGAGGGACTCGACCGTCCCGTCGGTGCGTTCGATCGTGCTCACGAAGCGCGGCCGTCTCAGGTTCCCGTCACCCAGAACGGCAGCGGCTCCGGCCCCGAGCTGGAGCAGGCTGACCGCGACCTCCTGGCCGATCGCCAGCGTACTCTTCGTACGCTTCGACCAGCGCGGGTCGTCGGGGCTGCGCAGGATTCCGGCGGTCTCGCCGGGGAAGCCCACGCCGGGATATTCGCCGAAGCCGAAGGCCCGGAAGTCGTCGTGGATCTCGGTCCGCTCGAGGAGCTCGAGCGCGGCGGTGGCGAAGACGATGTTGCTGCTGCGCGCGAAGGCATGACGGAGGGACACGCGTCCCACCGGGTGCACGTCGCGGATCGTGTAGCCGCCGGGGAACTCCTTCTTGCTGCGATACTGGTCCGGATGCTCGCGCATGCCGTCGAAGACCGTCGACGTGTCGCAGACACCGCGCCGCAGCAACGACGCGGCCGTGAAGAGCTTGAACACGCTTCCGGGCTCGAAGACGTCGGTGGCCGGCATCACGCGCCAGCGACTCATCTCCGGATCGTCCGGAAGGGGTTCGGGATCCGCGGGCGTCTGCGCCAGGGCGATCACGTCCCCCGTCGAGGGATCGAGTACCATGGCCTGCGCCCGGTGCGCTCCGGCCTCGAGCCGCGCGCTCTCCAGTTCACGCTCCACGATCGCCTGCACGTGCAGGTCGACCGTGAGACGCAGATCGGCACCGTCGACGGGCGGCTCCAGGACACGACGGTCCCGCACGATGCGTGCGGCGTCGCGGCGCTCGAGCACCCTTCCCGGCTCACCCGACAGAACGTCGTCGAACACGGCCTCGAGTCCCGTGACACCGTCGCCGCTCTCGCGCACCAGACCGAGGAGCGAAACGGCCACGTCCCCGTGCGGGTACACCCGCCGTGCTCGACGTTCGAAGGAGACCGGCGCGACCTCGAGCAGTTCCTTGCGTGTGGCAGCGTCGATGCGGAATTCACCGAGCACGACATGGCGCACGTCGCGCCGCAAGCGGCGATCGATCTCTTCCACCGTGCATCCGAGCAGTGCCGCCAGTCGTGCGACGTCTCCCTCGCGACGCCAGCGGGTGGGTCGGGACACGCCCACCACCGTCCACTCCTCGGTCGCGGCCAGCACCCGCCCCGACCGGTCGAGCAGGCGCCCACGGCGTGCCGGCTCGTCGACGACATCGGTCGAGCGCACCTGCGCCCGCGCACGCCAGTGATCGGAACGGACGACCTGGATCCATGCGAAGCGCCCGAGCAACGCGACGAAGGCGAGCGCGAACACGGTCGCGACGACGGCGAAGCGCCCGGTCGAGTAGCGTCGACTCATCGCTCACGCTCCGCGGCCAGCGAGGCCCGCACGCGTCCGAAGCGGTCCATGGTGTCGGCCAGACGCTCGACGAACCCCGAACCGGCCTCCTCCACGGGGGCGGGCAGTGCGACGAAGGAGCGCCGCGCGGGATCCGAGTCCACCAGTCCCAGTTCGCGACGCGCGCGCTCGGCGACCACCTCGTACGACCGGGCGTGCAACGCTCGCGTCTCGGCCGCGTCGCGCAGGACACGTTCGCGCTCCACGTGTTGCTCGAGTTCGACCGCCTGCTGCCGCAGACCGACCAGGCGCTGGGTCTGCAGGGTGGACCAGACGAGGACGACCAGCACGACGAGCAGCGTGATCGAGGTGAACGAGCCCAGGAAGCTCCGGGCACGACGTGCGAAACGGCCCCGTGTTCCCGACGTGATCGATTTCATCGCCGCTCCCCCGCCCGCAGGCGCGCCGAACGCGCGCGCGGATTGCGGCGCAACTCCTCGTCGCCCGGCAACACGGGCTTGCGCGTGAGTTCCACCATGGTCGGTTCCTCGGTCTGCGGCTCGGGCAGATGCCGGCTCCCCCGCGGCACACGACCGCTGGTCCGACGCAGCATCTGCTTCACACGACGGTCCTCGAGACTGTGATAGCTGATCGCGACGAAACGACCGGCAGGCCTCAAGCGCTCGGGGACGCAGGCCAGCACCGTCTCGAGTTGGGTCAGCTCGTCGTTCACGGCGATCCGCAGGGCCTGGAAGACGCGCGCCAGTTCGGGCTCGGGCCGGCGACCCCGCGGCAGCGTCGAGCGCACCAGGTCGGCCAGTTGCGTCGTCGTCCGCAGCTCACCGGCCCGGGCACGATCGACCATCCGCCGGGCGAGGCGGCGCGCCCCGCGGACCTCGCCGTACTCGCGCAACCACCTCTCCACCGTATCGGCATCGGCCGCCTCGACGCGTTGCCAGGCCGGGTCGCCGCCCTCGGGACCGAAGCGCAGGTCCAGAGGGCCTTCGAGGCGGAAGGCGAATCCCCGCTGCGGATCGTCGAGCTGGTCGCTGGAGAGTCCGAGATCCATCAACACACCGTCCACACGGTCGTGTCCGAGTTCGTCGAGAGTACGGGCGAACGAGCCGAAATCACGTGGCACGGCCACGTAGCGGTCGCCGTGGGCCTCGTCGAGCCCACGGGTGCGTTCGATGGCGACGGGGTCACGGTCGAATCCGATCACGGTGGCTCCGGCCTCCAGCAGGGCGCGGGCGTGCCCCGCTCCGCCCAGTGTGAGATCGGCAACCACGCGGCCGCGAGCCGGAGAGAGGAACTCGAGGACCTCCTCGAGCATCACCGGCACGTGCCGCGTCGGACCCACGATCAGTGCACGAGGTCGCTGTGCGCTTCGAGCCGGCCCCGCGCCACCGACGGTGGACTCTCGGCCACGCGCGACACGGCGGCGCGTGCGGTCTCCACGTCGGCGAGAGCGGGGATCCGGTGTTCATGACCGCACGCGAGCACCAACAGGTTGGCGAGGTAGGGACCGAGGGCGACCCAGATCGCCACGACCCCCCGCTGTCGCCAGCGCTGCTCGTACCCGGCCAGATCGTGCGCCACGTCCAACGGAATGTGCTGGAGCTGCGTCGCGTCGAGCCCGAGGAAGTGGGTGTGTCGGGAGGAGAGCCCCCGCAGGACGCGACGATCGAGCTCGCGCAGCGTGCGTCCGCTCAATCGACCCGTCAGGCGCGCGTGGATCCAGTTGGGCGCCTGCCGCGTGAGCAGGAATCCGCCCCAGCGCTCGTGGGTCCACGACGACGTGGTCGCCGTCGCGAGAGCGCCTTCTTTCGAGTCCACGGCCGTCTGTCGGTGGGTCACCTGGTGCATCGTCGACGTTCCCTCGTGCCGATGGTTCCCTCGTGACGGTGACCGCGAGCCGGTTGCCGATCCCGGTCCGCGGATGACCCCACGCGGCTACCCTCCGTGGCCACCGCGCGGGATCACCGTCGAGTATTGCCGGGGGCCGCGAACCCGCACCCCGCGCGGACGTTGTCCGCGACCCCCGGCTCCCCTGAAACGATCCCCCTTCGTTCGACGCAGCGTCTCGGCTCAGCCGTACAGCGCGTCGTCGATCGAAGAATCCTCCTGCGCCGCCTCGCTCTCGAGACGGAAGAACGTGTCGGGATCCCATAGCTCCATGAGCTGTCGCGTGCCGACCACGAGCACCTCACCGGTCAGGGAGGCGGACTCGAGCAGCGGTTGCGGCACCGTCAAACGCCCCTTCGGATCCAAGCCGGCGATCTCGACCGAGCTGTACTGCTGACGGGCCTGCCACTGCCGGTCGGCCCCCGAGACCTGGCGCTGGCTCCGCTGCTGCTCCACCACGCGGTCCCAGGTCTCGTAGGGGATCACCTGCACGAAGCCCTGCTGCCCCTTCCGCAGGACCAGCAGCGAATCGTCGCGCGGCTCGTCCCCGTTGGCGGCGACTCCCAGCGCCCGACGGTAGACGGACGGCAGCGTCAGACGCCCCTTGGCGTCGAGCTTGAGGCGGAAACGGCCGTAGAAGTGGCCGACCCCGTCCTGCCTGCTCGCCGACTCGCGGTCCATCGACTCCCTCGATCTACGCCAAGAAGCGTCTTATTATGGAGTTATGGATGAAATCCCTTTATTGCCCCTTTTGGCCCTTTTCGGCCCACACGCAGTCTCCCCGAGCCCACTGCTGCTGTCAACCCCTTGTTCGGGCGACCATCACAAAATCCGGAGAACGGCTCGAACGGCCCGGAACGACGACGCCCGCCGGGGTTCGGCCGGCGGGCGCGGATCGGGTGGGACACGGTGGGAGGGCCCTCGCGGGCGGGCGCGGATCCGGTGGCGGGCGACTCACCGGTCCTCGACGGCGTACAGCGTGTAGATCACGGGCCGTCCGCGGCTCAGCCCCAGGTTCGCGACCTGCCGCGAGAGCAACGCGCGCATCCGGACGTCGCCGATCTCCGTGCCCTCGAGAACGGCGGCCTCGTAGGCCCGGTCGACCAGGTAGTCCGGACGCTCGAAGTCCAGGAAGAGGCCCTCGTGCAGAATGGTCGAGTCGTCGACCCGATCGCGAAGGGCATTGATCTCGGGATGGATCAGACCGCCGAGGTCGATCACGCGGCGTTCGGAACGGTGTCCCACCAGGCCGATGTCGTAGATCGCCACCGTGGCCTCCGGCGGTGTCCTGGTCCGGAGGTGCTCCGCGATGTCGCCCAGCCCCTCTTCCAGGGTCGCGCCGAAGGCGCTCGCGCTGGGTGCGATCCAGCTCACCGTGAGACCGTACGCCAACAGGGCCTGCAGCGAGAAGGCGTGGACCCAGACTCGACGGCGTGAGTCGAGGGAGACCACGAGCACGGCGAGGACGATCACGGCCGGAAGCACGACCTCGAGATATCGGCTGACGACCTGGACGTCGCGCAGGAGGTAGACCACCGGAAGAGCGACCGTCCATTGCCACCACATCGGTGCGGCCCAGAAGCTGGTGTCGGGTCGCCAGGCACGTCGTGGCCGGCGTACCAGACCGACGATCCAGACGACGGCGGGGATCGCTGCCCCCACCGCGAAGACCTGCCCCAGAACCAGGAGGTTGGACGCGAACCTGCCGGGCTGCAGTCCCAGTGGGGTGCTCTTGGCCCGCATGGTCTCGGGGAGAACGTGCCCGTAGACCGGCAGGGCGTAGACCGCCCAGGCCACGAACGGGAGCACCGCGAGCAGATACACGTCGCCCCGCGTACGCGCGCGGGGCGTCCGCAGGACGTGGACACCGAACAGTGCCAACAGCAGGAGTCCCTCGGGCCGCACGAGCGGCAGGACACCGAGCGCGAGTGCGGCCCGCCGCCAGGCGACCGCGTCGACGGGTCGCAACGTGGCGTCCAGGGCGAGCGCCACCAGGAGTGCCGCCAGTGGAGTCTCCATCCCGGACGAGGACCAACGCACCAACCACGGCTCGGTGGCGACCACCGCGGTGACGGCCCACGTCACGAGCGGCCGCTCCGCCAGCAGTCGCGACGCGATGCGAACCAGGACGAAGACCGTCGCCGCTCCGCAGAGGATCCCGAGCCAGCGCAACCACTCGACACTCTCGAGACCGGCCACGACCCCGAGTGCTCCGAGTCCCGCCCACAACGGACTGGTGGCCGCGTGCACGGGCTCGCCGGGGTTGAACGAGAGCTCTCCGAGACGGGCCAGGTTGTCGGCGAAGCGCGCGTAGATGTAGCTGTCGTCGGTGACGTAGTCGGCGTAGACGGGCGCTTGCACCAGGAACAGGAGCAACGCCACCCACGGCGCGTAGCGAGGATTCATCGCGACCTCCGTCGCCAGGGTCGACGGTCCTCGTCGAGGATCCAACGCCGGTCCCACCGCGCACCCAGCCGTTTCTTGTAACGCTCGATGCCGGCCCGTCCGATGCTGCTCCCCAGGTTGAGCCGCGACCGGCCGTGCCGGTGGCACCATCGCGCTTCCTCACGCACGAGAACGGTCGAGGGAAAGACGTCCTTGCGCCGCTCTGTGGTCCCGACCCAGGCGAAGAGCTCGTCGCCGAGATCGACACACACGTGCGCACCGATCAGACGATCATCGGCATCGCGGGTCACGAACACCATGGCCTGGTCGACGGTGTCGACGAGGGTGGTCAACAGTTCCAACGAGAGCGGCGGTGTCCCCCATTCGCGGCAACGCTCGACGTACAGAGGATGGAACTCGGCGAGCGCCCGCGCGTCGGCGTGCACCTCGGTGCGCAGGCCGCGTCGATCGCTCCGGTTGCACTCGTTGCGACGGTTCTTGGGAACAACGTCCATGAGGAAGCGATCGAACGATGCATGGGGGTCGACGTCGAGAACCGCGGCATCGAGAGCCTGCAGTCCGGACCAGTCGCCCCGAGGCGGTTCGCGTCGAGCCCAGACCAGTTCACGATGAACGACGCGGAGACGGTCGCGGTGCCCGAAGGCCTCTGCGAGCAGGGCCTCCGCCTGGGCGTCGTCGGGCCCGGCCATGGGTCCGCCGTACAATCCGCCCGGTCCGGCGACGAGGGTCAGGAGTCCACCGCGCGAGCGCACGGCACAGCCCAGACCCGCCCGGAGTCCACCGTCGGAGTCCCGTACCTCGTACCACCGCGGGCGCCAGCCGGCGGTCGTCACGCAGCGCAGCGCCCGGGGGTGCAACAACCCGTGGGCACGAGGATCACGCCCCGACAGCTCGTCCCACTCGGCGTCGTCGACGACGTCGACCACCGCGAGTGTGAGTCCGGCCACCACGATCAGCGACCGAGCGGCGAGTGGGCTTCGTGGTCCGGAAGCATCTCCGCCAAGCGACGTCGGATCGCGTCGCGGTCACAGGCCCCGGCCAGCGCGGCGAGTTCGGCGACACCGGCGGAGCCGTCGAAGTCGATCGGGCTCGGTGGACGCGCCACGAGGATCTGTTCGTGCGGACCGGCCTCCGTCGGGTCGGTCGCCGCCAGGTACTGCTCGTTCAGCTTTTCGCCCGGGCGAAGACCGACCTCGACGATCCGGACCCCGTCGTCGTCCCCCAGCCCCGCCAGGGCCACGAGATTCTGCGCGAGCTCGTGGATGTTGATGGCCTCGCCCATGTCCAGGACGAAGATCTCCCGCCCCTGTGCGCACGCCATGGCCTGGATCACGAGCATCGCCGCTTCCTTGATCGTCATGAAATAGCGTGTGGCGTCACGATGGGTCACGGTCAGGGGGCCGCCACGACGCAGTTGGCGCTGGAACAGGGGCACCACGCTCCCACGGCTGCCGAGCACGTTGCCGAAGCGGACCGCGACCGCGCGAAGCTCCTCGTCGGCGGCGTTCTGCACGAGCATCTCGGCCATGCGCTTCGTGGCACCCATCACGCTACGTGGTCGCACGGCCTTGTCGGTGCTGAGCATCACGAAACGGGACGCACCGACACGACGCGCGAACTCGAGGGTGTTCGCGGTGCCGACCACATTGACCATCACCGCTTCCTCGGGATACTGCTCCATGAGCGGCACGTGCTTGTGGGCGGCAGCGTGGACCACCACATGTGCCCGGAGCTCACCGGAGAGATGACGCATGCGCTCGGTGTCGCGCACGTCGGCGAGCACGACGTGGCCATCGGGATAGTCGAAGGCATCACGAAGCTCCTCTTCGATCTCGAAGAGGCTGTTCTCGCCGCGTCCCAGGAGATGGATCCGGTGCGGGCGGAACCCGGCCAGCAGGCGACAGATCTCGCTGCCGATCGAACCCCCGGCTCCTGTCACGAGGACCTCACGTCCCTCGACGGCCTCGCGGATGGGACCCTCGTGCAGATCGACGGTCTCGCGGCCCAGGAGATCCTCGGGTGCGACCTCGCGCACCTGCTCCCACTGCACGATACCCTTCACGATGTCGCGCACCCCGGGCACGATACGCACGGGGATCCGCGCCTTCTGCGCACGCGAGATCAGGCGCCGGATCACCGCCCCCTCGGCAGACGGGATCGAGAGGATGATCTCGTCCGCCCGTTGCGCCCGCGCGACATCCGCGATCGCCGAGGTGTCGCCCAGCACCGGCGCGCCCTCGATCGTGCGACCGTGCAGGGCGGGATCGTCGTCGAGGAAGCCACAGACCTCCCTGCCGTACTCCTGACGACCCTCGCGGAGCGCCCGCGTCACCATGCGCGCCGCGTCGCCGGCGCCCACCATCAGTACCCGCCGCATCATCGC
>DATFKK010000067.1 GCA_035268685.1 Candidatus Krumholzibacteriia bacterium
CCAACGGAACACCCACCCCGCAGGATCCCCCCGTGACACCATCCCGGCCTCACGCTTTCACTCTAGGCCTGCGGCCGGTCGGCGTCCCAGACTGATAAACGGTTCCCTCTGCCGCCCGGCGGCCGGGGGAACCCCTTGGACATCTGCGGAGGTCTCGCCAGGGACCGGCCTCCCCGCACGCGTCGAAGGCTCCCCCGCGGCGCACTCTCGGGTGCGTTGCTGAATGGACGAAACGGGCGGATCGGCGTCGGTGTGCACTCGGCACGCCGGACAACGCCGAGTGCCGTCACCTGCCAGGGTTTCGCCCCGCGGCGCCGAGCGCGCGACACCGCGCGCCGCCCCATGCGCGCGACACCGCGCGCCGCTGCGAAGCCCACGGCCTTCCGGATTCCAGAACGGGACCCGTAGCGATCGACAGCCGTCGGTCGACCGGGCCGGCGTCTCCGCGCGTGCGGGGACGGTCTCGCGATCCGAGGGACGGGCAGCACCATGGGATTCGCCAGTGAAGTCAAACGCATCCTCGCGGGGTCGAACGGGCGGCCGTTCCGCTTCGACTCGCTGAGCTTCGATCCGCCGGACGTGGACCGGGCGGCGGCCCGCCTGAAGCTCGCGGACCTGGGCAAGCGCAACGGCATCGACGATCTGCCACAGACCAACGACACGCAGCCGGACGGTCCGCACGAGAAGATCTACCAGTACGTGGAGCGGGAGATCGCGTCGACGAAAGCCGAGTCGGAAGTGGCGCTCATGGGGCTCGACGAGCACCTGGCCGCGCTCGACACCGACGCGATCGTCAAGACGCTGCGGCGGGTGCCGACCGAGCTGCGCAATGCGCTCGAGGACAACCGCCGGTCGCTGGAGTTCCAGCTCGCGCGGGCGCGGGAGCAACTGGAGAGCGCTCGCGAGGAATACCAGCGGTTCCGGCGCGAGCGCGGGATCCGTCGTGCGCCGCGGTATCCCGAGGAGAAGATGAACCTCCTGCTCTTCGTCTTCGCGATCTTCGTGGTGGAGGCGATCACCAACGCGTGGTTCTTCGCCACGGGCAGCGAGCTCGGCATGGTGGGGGGCACGGTGATCGCGGCGGGCTTCGCGCTGGTGGACGTGGCGGTCAGCTTCAACCTGGGTCGGCTGGCGAAGAAGGTCCTGGCGCCGGCGGCGGGGCACCGGCTGCTGGGCGGAACCATGGCCGCCGTGTTCGCGGTCTGGGCGGTGGTCTACAACCTGGTGGTCGCCCACGTCCGCGAAGAGCGCTACACCGAGATCCAGCAGGCCACGGTGCAGGGGCTGCAGAGCTTCCGGGAATCGCCGCTGGGGCTCGAGGACACCACTTCGTGGGTCTTGGTCGTGCTCGGACTCCTGTACTCGATCTTCGCGATGATCGACGGCGCGCGCTACGACGACGCGTGGTTCGGTTACGAGGACCACCATCGCAAGCTGCTGATGGCCGAGGAGGAGTACGAGTACTCGAAGTCGGCGCTGTTCGAGCAGGCCCGGCAGCTGCGCGACGAAGCCGCGCGCAACTGCGATCTGCTGGCGACGAAGGTCGCCGACGTGGTGGTGAACCTCTCCAACGGGATCGAGCGCAAGAAGACGCTGCAACGCAACTACGAGCACTTCATGCGGGCCAGCGAGCAGGTGTGCCGCACGCTGATCTCGACGTATCGCGACGAGAACCGGCGCCACCGCAGCACGCCGCCGCCGCCGTACTTCGACGAGCCCTTCGCGGTGCGGTGGCAGGTGTTCTCGCCGCGCGAGGTGGAGCTGGACGAGAGCCATCTGGCGATCCAGCGGCGCAACCGGGAGGAGGCGCCGACGATCAGGGAGGACATGCTGGATCAGGTGGACCGGGTGTACGACGCGTACTGCGCGTCGCTGCAGGTGATCGTCGACGGCGGACGGCCCGCCCGGGACCGGCCGCCGACGCCGGATGCGATTCCGGAGACGGAGGCGCGCGCATGAGATCGCCTCGGGAGCGGCAGCGTCAGAAGGAACGGCGCATGGCGATGCTCGCGGCCGCGGGAGGGGTGCTGGTCGTGGTGGCGGTCGCGGCCGTCGTGATCCACGGCACTCGTACGCGGGTGGATCGCGATCCGGTCACGCAGTGTCCGACCAATCGCCCGCTGAGCGCGTACACGGCCGTGCTGATCGATGCGACCGACGAGCTGAACCCGGTGCAGTCGAAGTTCGTGATGGACGCGGTGACGGCGGTGGTGGACTCGCTGCCCGAGAACGGACGCCTCGATCTGTTCGTGCTCGAGGGTGCGCGGGGCGACGACGATCCACCGTTTCGGCGCAAGGTGTGCCGCTGCAATCCGGGGCGGAGCGACAGCGACGCGGACATCGGTCTGACCGACAACCCCGCTCTGCAGCGCAAGCGCTGGCAGGAGGACTACCTGGAGCCGGTGCGTGCGGCGATGGACAGCGCGCTGACCCGCGCGCCGAGCGACCGCACGCCCCTGCTGCGGGCGATCCAGGCGGTGGCCCTGGCGTCGCCGATCGGGGCGCAGAATCCCGAGCCGGTCGAGGGCCGGCGACGTCTGTTGATCGTGTCGGACATGCTCGAGCACACCGACGACTACAGCCACTACCGCACGGCCCGGGCGAGTCTCGCCGCGCTGCGCGCGCTGCCGGCGTATCCGCGCCTGCGCACGGACCTGCGGGGGTCCGAAGTCGAGATCCTGTACGTGCGGCGCGACGACCCGGGCGCGCGGCGGATCCAGGGCCGCGCCCACGTGGGGTTCTGGGAAGACTACTTCGACGCGAACCACGGGCTGCTGCGGCGCGTGGTCCAGGTCCAGGGATAGAGGAGCGACACCATGAGCGGAATCAACCTGACCCGGTCGGCCGTGGCCGTGCGTCCCCTGTTCGTGATCACCGCCCTGGTCGGGGTGATCGGCATGCTGCTGGGGCAGCTGATCGACGGCCTGGGGTGGATGACGATCGTCGTCCCGCTGGTCGCGATGATCACCTACGTCGTCCTGAGCTGGAATTCCGATCGCACCCTCGTGTACACCGCGTCGTTCGCCGACAGCATCTACTTCCAGGGCTTCCTGTTCACGCTGGTGTCGCTGGCCATGGCCCTGTGGGCCTTCGCGTCGAGCGACGGCCAGGTCGAGATGCCCAAGCTCGTCGGGGCCTTCGCCACGGCCATTCTCACGACGATCGTCGGCCTGGCCCTGCGGGTGTACCTGGTGAACTTCATGCCGTCGGCCGAGGAGTCGACGATCGACGCCGAACAGAAGCTGGCGGAGTCGGCGCGTCATCTGAAGACCCACCTCGAAAACCTGTCGGTCGACGTGGTCGCCCGGAACCAGGCCTTCACCGAGGCGCTCACGCAGAACCTCGAGTCCACCGACGAGGCACTGCAGGAGGGAATCGAGAGCTTCCGCGCGTCGATGCAGACGATGGTGCAGCAGGCCGAGTCGGAGATGCGCGCGTCGGTGGCCGCGCAGCAGGAGTCGATGCGCACGAGTGCGGAGCAGTACCGCGAGGCCCTGGCCCGGAGCCAGGCCGATCTCGAACGGGCGATCGACGACCTGAAGGTTCCGCGGGCGACCGTGGTGGAGTCGCTGTCGGGTCCGCTCCGCGCGCTGGTCGAGGACCTCCAGGCCGAGCGCTCGGCGGTCCGCGAGCTGATCGACGAGCAGTCGAAGGCCCTGGCCGAGGTACGTGAGATCACGTCCGGCTTCGTGGCGCTCAAGGACGCGGCCGGCGAACTCGGCGGCGCCGTCGCGACGGTGGACGGGGCGAAGGACCACCTGGCCGC
>DATFKK010000068.1 GCA_035268685.1 Candidatus Krumholzibacteriia bacterium
CCGGCGAGCCCCGTGATCATGCACCAGCCCCGACCCACCGACAACCGCGTCATGGAGGCGGTAGCGGGCCGTCGGGCACCCGCAGGAACACGATCTCCCCACCGCTGCCGAGCGGGATCGGCTCGTGCAGCACTTCCCAGGCGTCGAGGTCGTCGAACAGGCGGACCCACGAGAAACGCGTTCCACCCACGATCACCGTGATGCCCTTCTCGTGGAAGTACTCGCGGTAACGTCGTTCCCAGGTGCCGCCTTCGTCGGCCGCGAGCATCTCGACGACCTCGGCGTTGACCAGGCCGTCGAGGTTGATCACCGGCTCGTCGGCGAAGTAGGTGAGCGCGCCCGAGTCGAAACAGCCGACCAGGTCTTCCGGTGCGAGGATCTCGTCGAGCACGGCGGGTACTTCGCGGTGCGACAGGCCCACGTAGTTGGGGAGAGGCGGGGCCGAGAAGGCCCAGTCGAGGAACCGGACGTTGCCCCACAGCACCAGACCGACCACGAGCACGAGCACGATCCGCGCTCCGTGCGGTCGGGTGACGAAGAAGAGCAGCGCGGCCAGCACGAAGGCGGGCACGCAGTAGCGCGAGAACTGCGCCACGTGCTGCGATCCGGTGAGCAGGGCGAACACGACGGGCGCGCCGAGCGCGTACACCACCAGCCACTCGAGGCCCCGCGCGCGCCGGACGATCTCGGCGCCGACGATCGCGCCGCCGGCGAGCGCGACCTCGGGCGGAACCACGTCGCGCCAGTTGTAGCCGAGGATCCGGTAGAACGACTCCCGCGCGAAGACCACCGGGCCGCGCCAGAGATCGGCGGTCTGCCCGAACCACGACTTCACCACGCCCGACAGGGGAAGGGGCGATCCGAAGTTCGCCCAGCTCCAGATCGCCCACGGCGAGACCACGACCATCGAGACCACGCCGGCCACGACCAGCTCGCGCCACCGCCGCTGCCGCCCGAAGAGGATCGCGATCGGCACGGCCGCCATGGCGCTGTCGAGGCGCGCCAGTGCCGCCAGGCCGAGAAGCAGGCCGACCACCCATCCCGGTCGTCGCTGCAGACACGCCAGGAACACGGCCAGGAGCAGTGCCGTGACGAGCGCGGTCTCGAAGCCCGACATCGACAGCTTCGCGAACTCCACGTTCAGGCCCATGATCGCCGGCGCGGTGAGCGCGCTCCACGTGCCGCCCAGCGCCACGCCGATGGCACGGGCCAGCACCATGGCCGCCAGCCAGGCGGCGACCAGGATCGCCATGGCCACGAAGATCATGCTCGTCTTCGACAGTCCGAGCGCGAAGCCCGGCACGAGCAGCCACAGGAACAGCGGGTGGTAGCCGTTGTGGTACGTCAGCCCGCCGTCGATCGTGCTCCCCGCGCCCTCGGCCAGATGGTGGGCGGTCCCGGCGTAGTAGAAGAAGTCGTCGGCCGGGACCATCGACACGAACCACGGCAGTGGTTGCACCAGGAAGGCCACCCTCAGCGCGAGCGCCGCGACGAGAAGAACGACCATCCAGAAGTCCGGATGCCGTGGGTCGCGCCACCGGCCGCCGAACACGGCGGCGACGGTGCGCGACACGGGCGATCTCACGTGGACCTCACCGCAGGCTCCGCAGGTACTCCACGATCGCCTCGGCGTCCTGTCCCGTGAGGCGGAACGGGGGCATGGGCGATTTCGGTTGGGTGCCGTCGGGGCGCATTCCGGTGATCAGTACCGTCGTCAGGTAGTCGGCGCGGGCTCGCGCGAGCGCGCGGAGATCCGGAGCCAGGTAGGCCCAGTCCGCCGCCCATTTCGGTCCCTCTACGGGAACGGTCCCCCCGCGCAGGATCTGCCGCTCGATGATCTGCCCGTTGTCGTTGCGCGGCGAGTGGCACTGGACGCACATGGCGACGTCGTGCACGAGGTAGCGGCCGCGCTCCACGGCGGTGCTCCCGCCCGGCACGGCTTCGTCCTGGGCGGACGCGTCGGTGACGGGGTTCGCGATCGCCAGGGCGATCACGACCGAGGTGCCGAGTGTGACGGCGATCCACCATCGGGACATCGTGGAACTCCTCTCGAGTCACGGGGGCCTGGGCCCTGCGACGCGGACCCGACGAGACCGCGACATGGTCGCAACGACCGGCCGGCGGGACAAGTGCGCGGTTCCGGGCTCCACTCAGCGGACGAGGGTGATGTCGCCCACCTTCCGGGTACCGGTCCACTCCCCGACGGCGAAGTAGCGACCCGACGCCACGCTGCGTCCACGATCGTCACGTCCGTCCCAACGAGCCCGGTGTGAACCGGCCGGGCGCCACCCGTCGACGAGCGTGCGGACCACACGCCCGCGGACGTCGACCACGCGCAGGGCGACGTGTGTGGCCTCGGGCAGGTCGTAGGTGACGACCGTCGCCGGGTTCGAGGGGTTGGGCGCCACGCGGAGTCGATCGCGCGGCACCGTGCTCGGGACGTCGTCCACGGCGACCACGGTCCCACCCAGGTCGACCTCCCGGTCGGGCCAATCGCTCACCTGCACCTCCGAGTAGACCGCGATCTCGCTGAGGCCGACGCCGTGGCCGGCGAGGGGAACGACGTCCAGGCGGACCTCGCGAGCGGTGGTCGGTGTGTCGAACACCAACCAGAAACCGTGGGCGAGGCGGCCGCCCGCCGGAAGACCGGCGTGGACGAGCGAGTGCACGCGTCCCCAGTCGAGGTGGGTTCCCACGGGGCTGAACACGTCGTCGTGCTGGATCACCCCGAGCGGGGTCTCGCTCCCGTCGCCGGCGACGGCGATGGCGCGGATCGTTCCGGCGTGGGCGTAGTCGATGTTCGGTGCGTGCGACGTCACGCGCAGGGCCTCGATCGTCTGCTCCGCGCCGAGGTCGACGGTCACGGTGAGCGGGTCGTCCCCGTCCCAGTAGGCCACCTGCCCCTGCACGACGCTCGACGACGCGTAGTCCGTCGGCGGAATCACCGTGCCGTCGGTGAGTTCGCGGCCGTCGGTGTCGGGGTTCGTCGAGCCCGCCGGCCGCGACACCGTGTAGGGACGCGCGAGCGCCACGTCGTCGATCCACGCGGCGTCGATCCGGACCTTGTCGTAGCCGTGGCCGGGCCCGACGTCGATGCCGTCGTCGTAGCCCTCGACCGTGCTGCCGTCGGCCAGGCGCATCCGGATCCACTCGACGGTCGGATGACGGTGCCCGGCGACGTTCAGGGTCCAGGTCTCCTCGGCTGTGCGGACCACGCGGGTGTGACGGCGGGTGACGTCGCCCTCGGTGCGGTGTTCGGTCCAGCACCACGTGACCTCGACCGGATCGAAGCCGGTGTCGTGGGGTTCGTGGTGCACCTGCAGAAGGGCCTCCTGCACGCCGGTGCTCTGCGACGAGGGCGCCACCGAACTCTCGAGTTCGTACTGCAGCCACACCGACCGCATGCCCGGCGGAACCGTCGACGGCGACGCCACCACACGGGCGTCCCAGGTCGGCGCGGTCGACGCGTCGAAGACCTCGAGCGTTTCGAAGTCGATCCCGTTCCACGAACTCCGCAGACGGATCCGGTCGTCGGCGGTCGCGCTGCGCGTGATCAGGCTGCCGCCGAAGGTGAAGCCGACGATGTCGGTGGGCACGTCGAAGCGCCAGGTCACGAAGCCGGGTGTGCCGGACGTCGACGGCACGAGCGCGGGGCTCGAATAGGTGACGGGGTTGTCCAGCGAGGTCACGCCCGACCAGTCCTCGGCCGATCCCGACCCGTGGTGCTCGGCACCCGCGTGGAGGCTCGGAAGCAGGGTGAGCGTCTCCTGCGGCGGGCCGGCCCGGAAACGCACGCGGTTGGTGCCGCGTTGCAGGCGGGGCAGCGCCAGGCGGTTGACCTGCGTGATCGCCTCGATCCACAGCGCGTCGATCCCGCAGTCCTGCCGCGTGGCGTCGGGGACCAGCCGGACGCCGACGAGCAGTTCGAAGGCACCGCCCACGACGTCGGACGACAGCGGGACGTCGGTCGCGAAGGAACCCTCGGAGAGGACGGCGACCTCGATCCAGGTCCGGCCCGCGTCGCGCGAGATCTCGAGGGTCGCCTGATCTCCGGCACCGCGAATGCCTTCCACGTGGACGTGCGCGGACGTGATCACGTTCGACGCGTCCACCTTGGTGACCAGCCGCGCTTCGCCCACGCCGGCGGCCGGTCGCAGGGCCGGTCCCGTGCCGCCGTCGTCGTCGCGGTGGACGACTCCGTCGAGTTCGTACCATCCGCCCCGCGGATCGGCCGCGTTCGTGTCGGGTTCGATCTCCCAGCGCCCGTTGCTGCGGATCTGCAGCGCTTCGTCGCCGCGGTTCGGATCGCCGCCGCGGGTGTTCAGCCGGGCGTACTCCGAACCCGAGCCGAGGGGGTCGCCGTAGCGCGTGTACACGTGGCCCGGCCGCAGGTGCAGACGATTGCGCCACCCGTGGCGCACGTGGGTGAAGGCGGTCTGCACGCTGAAGCCCGACACGTAGGAGTCGGCCCCGTTGCGCAGGGTGCGCGCGTAGGGGACCGGGTTGTCGGTGGCCTTCCGGTAGCCGCTCGGATGGCCGAACTCGCCGGTGTGGTTGGCGTCCGGAGGATTCGTCACGCACTCCGGCGCACCGTGGTACAGGTACAGGTGTCCGGCCTGTTCGAGGTCGTCGCCCCAGGCGCGCGACAGGTCGCAGCTGCCCGGCGCCGCGATGTCGGCGCACGAGGCGATCGTGCCGTCGTGGCGGCGCGCGTACATCACCATCGACGTGTCGAACATGTGCCAGGTCGCACCTGCGTCCCACGAGATCTCGCACACGGTGTGGTCGGCGAGTTCCACGTACCGGTGCCGCCAGTCGCCCCCCATGACGTCGACGAAGGCCGTCAGGTAGGCGGCCATGAAGCCGCAGTAGGTGTTCGGATAGCTCGAGTAGAAGCGGATCGGGTCCCAGACCGGCGCACCGTCCTCGAAGGTCGCACTGGTCTGCAGGTGACTGCGCACCATCCAGCGCCACAGGGCGATGGCCTGGTCCTCGGGGTCGTCCCATGTGCTCGTCGCGGTGGCGACGAAGTCCTCGATCGACGTGAAGTCGGGCGTGCTGTCGGTGTACAGGTGGATGTCGTGAACGGATGCGCGCGCGGGACCGAGGACGAGCACGGCGACGATCCAGACGGTGACGTGCACCACGGTGGATCTCGACATGTCGTTCCCTCCTCGGCCTCGACGCTGACCGGGAAGGGTACGAGTGTCAATGCAGGTTGTGTGAGGCCGCTTCATCTCCGGAAGCGACGGCGTCGAACCGACCACCGTGGACGTTCCGCCCGGAAGCCGGCCACTTCCACGGTGGAAGCGATGGCCGCCTAGATCGCGGACGTCGCTCCCGACATCCCGGGCTCCAGGCCCTTCCACGCCGACCACGCCCGCCGGAACAAGAGGAGTCCGATCGCCAGCCCTGCCATGACAGTGACCGCGACCCATGACCATCCGTCGCCCGTGACGATCGCGGTCAAGACGAACGCCGCGACCAGCACGGCGAGATGCGCGCCGGCGACCTGCCCCGAACCCCGCGCGGACATCCAGGCGTAGGCGCCGGCGTCGACGAGCAGCAGGGCGGGGATCAGGGCGTAGCTCTGCCAGAACTCGGAGCGCCCCAGTGTTTCGGGAGCGAGCAGGGCCTGCCCGGCGATCAACAGCGCCAGCGCCGCGGCCGAGAACACGGCCATGTTCAGCAGGCCGGCGGTCCCGATCGCGCGCAGGATCACCGGCCGCGGAGCCGGCCGCATGGCCTCGATACGGATCACCCGGCGGATCGCTCCCGCGGTGAAGGGTTGTGCGCCGGCCAGCAACAGATAGGCGTGCCAGCCACGGGTCACCGGTTCGAGCAGATCGTTGCCGCCCTTGACCAGCCACACGAAGGCTTGGAAGCCCACGGCGAGCAGCGCGGCGTACAGCAGCGGTCGAGACATCGGCATCAGCGGACGGAAGGCCGTGACGAATTCGCCGAGCGACGGCAGATGCGTGCGTGGCTCGAAGGGTCTCGGCCGGCGCCGCAGGTTGCACGCGAAGTCCGACTCGCTGAACTGCTCGAGGTCGCGCCATCCGTCGCCGGGAAGCGTCCGTACGGCCCAGCGGCTCATTCCGCCGTCGTGGGCGTTGGGACGCCCGAGGGACCAGTACAGCAGAGCCGCGACCATCACCAGGGCGATCGCACCGATCAGCAGCACGGGAGCAGGGTCGGCGAACACGGTGGCGGCGATCGGATCCAGGGTCGGATCGGGGGCGACCGCGACCCAGAGGAGGAAGAAACCGAAGATCAGGGCGTAGACCGCGAAGGCCCAGAACGAACCGACGATCTGCAACGGACAGATCACGAGCCCGAGCACCACACCCAGGGGCAGCGCAGCGACGGCCGCCCACGGGTAGGGATTGGTGAACAGGGACACTCCGACGCTCGGCGCCACCAGAAGCCCGAACACCGACACCGCGAGCACGGTGTGCACGCGCCGCACGCCCGGCAACAGCGGGGCGCCGGGCCGCGCCAGGTACTGGTAGTACAGCGCGGTGTTCGCGATCGTGACCTCGGCCGCCACCCAGGCCTGCGTGGCCACCCGGAACAGCGGATGTCCGATGCCGGTGATCTGCACCACGAGATCGGCGACGATCACCAGGCCCATCCACACCGTCCACCATTGCTTCGCCCAGTGCTCGAGCAGCAGGCGCGTACGGAGCGAGCCCTCGTTCGTGGTCATCGACGTTCCCGCGAGCTCAGTCATGGTGCAGCTCCAGGAAGATGTCCTCGAGGTTCAGGTCGTGCAGTTCGGCGCGGGCGTTCCAGGTCGACTCGAGCTGACGCAGCAGGGCGTCGTCGGCGTGTTGCAGACTCACCAGTGCCTCGTTGCCGCGCACACGCACCCGCAGCGCGCCGTCGACGGACAGGTCCCGCGGAAGATCGACACGACCGATCAGACGCACGCGCTTCATCGTGGTCTTCAGGGTGTCGAGTTCCTCGTCCAGGCGGATGCGGCCGTCCTTGAGCACGGCGACGCGGTCGGCGATCCGCTCGACGTCGCTGGTGATGTGCGTGGAGAAGAGCACGGTCTGCTGCAGTTCGGCCACGTGGTCGATCACGGTGGCCAGGAACTCGCGGCGGGCGCTCGGGTCGAGGCTGGCCGCCGGTTCGTCGAGCACCAGCAGTTCGGGTTCGTGTCCGAGGGCGAGCAGGATGCCCAGCTTCTGCAGCTGTCCCCGCGACAAGGTCTTCACCCGGGCGTCGAGGTCGAGCCGCCACGCGCGCGCGGTGTCGCGGGCGAAGGTGTGGTTCCAGAGAGGATAGAAGGA
Source organism: Candidatus Krumholzibacteriia bacterium (assembly GCA_035268685.1). Lineage (NCBI taxonomy): Bacteria > Candidatus Krumholzibacteriota > Candidatus Krumholzibacteriia > Candidatus Krumholzibacteriia bacterium. The sequence goes on from DATFKK010000068.1 coordinate 7,299, forward strand.
ACCGACGTAGCCCAGGGTCTCCTCGACGCTGAACCAGCCGTAGAGTTCGACCTCCTGGGGCACGTAGCCGATGCGCGCCTTGGTGTCGGCGTCGAGGTCCCACGGATCGCGGCCGAGCACGCGGGCGGTGCCACCGCCCGGCCGCAGCAGACCGAGCAGACATTTCAACAGCGTGGTCTTGCCCTCACCGTTGCGGCCGAGCAGGCCGACGACCGATCCGGCGGGGACGTCGAGATCGACGCCGCGGAGGACCTCCTTGCGTCCGTAGCGGCGCTCGAGTCCCTGGACGTGGACGGGGAACTCAGTCACGGCGCATCTCCTCCAGAACGGGGCCCAGCACGGCCAGGGTCTCCTCGGGACTCAGGCCGAGCTGGTAGGCGCGGGCGGCGAGTTCGCGGGCGGCGGGCAGCAGCGCGCGGCGGCGCTCGGCGGGATCGCCGTCGGTCGCCACCGACGCGACCCGCATGCCCTGCCCACGGACGCGTTCGACCACGCCCTCGGACTCCAGGTGCGACCAGGCCTTCGACACGGTCATGGGATTGATCTCCAGTTCGCGCGCCACGGTGCGGACCGACGGCAGGAGCTCGCCCTCGGCCAGCCGACCCGACGCGACCTCGGCGCGCACCGCCTCCATGAGCTGGCGGTACAGCGGCACGCCCGAGGAGGGGCTGAGCGCGAAGTGGGGAATGCGGTCGTCGTGGTGCATGACTGTATCACTACGATAATACACCTGGCGGGTTGCCGTCCAATTCCCGGGTCGTCACGGCTTCGCACTTCCGGCCGCCGTCCGGCATCCCTATCGTCCCCAGTGTTACGCTTTGCATCATTCGTAACATTCGCTCTCGCCCGGAGGTGCATCGTGCTCCGCCGACTCCTGCTCGCCGCCGTCCTGCTCGCCGCCGCTCCGGCGGCCGCGCACGAGGTCCAGCACCACGTCGAGCGGGGCGAGGCCGTGATCGTCACCCTGGAGTACGCCGACGGCGTTCCGCTGGCCTACGAGGAGGTCGAGGTCCGGGCCGAGGGCGAGGATCAGCCGATCCTGCTCGGCAAGACCGACGTCGAGGGACGAATCGCATTCGTTCCGGATTCCGGAACGTCCTACGTGGTGCGGGCCTTCGCCCAGGACGGCCACGGGGCGCAGGTACGGGTCGCCGCCAGCGACGGCGAAGCCGAGATGGCGCCGGTCTCGTCGTCGGCCGGGGGGACCGGGGGTGTCGGACGCATCCTTCTGGGTGTCGTCCTGATCCTCGGCCTGTTCCTGGGTCTGCGCCGGATCGTGGCCCGCGACGGGGCGTCGCCGCAGCGGATCTCCCAGGGCTGATGCACGTCCCCGACGGATTCCTCGGACCGCAGACCTACGTCCCGGCCACCGTGGTCGGGGCCGGGCTGTGGAGCGTGGGCATCGCGCGCGTGCGCCGCCAGCTCGACGCCGTTGCGTTGCCGCGGGTCGGGGTGCTCACCGCGCTGGCCTTCGTGCTCATGATGATCAGCATTCCGATCCCCGGCGGGAGCACGGTCCACTTCGGCGGCGTGGCGCTGCTGGCGCTGACCTTCGGCGGGTGGACGGCCTTCGTCTGCATCTCGCTGGTGCTGCTCATGCAGGCCGGCTTGTTCGGAGTGGGAGGCATCACCTCGGTGCCGGTGGCCGCGTTGCTGATCGGATTCGTCGGCGCGTGGACGGCGGTCGCCGTGCACCGTCTGCTGCGCGGTCTGGGCGATCGGGTCGCGCTGTTCGGGGCGGGGTGGTTCTCGGTGGTGGTGCCCGCTGCTCTCATGGCGGTGGTGCTGGGGCTGCAGCCCGCCGTCGCCGCGGGCTCGGACGGTCGGCCGCTGTTCTTCCCCTTCGGTCTCGACGTCACGCTGACCGCCGTGATCGTTCCCCATCTGCTGGTGGGCGTGGGCGAAGGTCTGCTCACCGTGATGATGATCGAAGCGTTGCGCCGCATCGGTGTCGAGCCGGTGCCGGCCGGAGGTCGGGCGTGAGACACCGGTTGTTCGTCCTGGCGTACTTGGCCACCGCGATCGGATCGGGCTTCGTGCACGATCCCTGGGTGCTCGCAGCGGCGGCCGGTGTCGTCCTGGTGCTCGCCGGACGCGAGGCCGGCCGGATCGCCCGCCGCGCGGTGCTGGCCGTCGGTCTCTTCGTGGCCACGGTCACCCTGGCCTACGCCGCCTTCGGCTGGTGGCGCGAGGGCGCGGTCGACACCGCCTGGATCCTGCGGACGAACCTGCGCGCCTTCGGTCTGACCGCGCTCACGTTGCTCGTGGTCGCGCGCGTCGACGCACGGCGGGCCTTCGCCCCGTGGCCCGGCCTGCTCGGACTGATCACGGTGATCGGGGCGCAGCTACGCCTGCTGCAGCGCGAACTCGAGGACTACCGGCTGGGGCTGCGCAGCCGCACGCACCGCCGTGCCAACGCGGCCACCGCGGCCCGCCACGCCGCGTCCGGAGGCGCCCACCTGCTCGGCCGCGCGCTGCACGACGCCGACGAGATCGCCCTCGCCATGCGCGCCCGGGGAGCCTGGCATGATCGCGGCTGAGAGACTGACCGTTCGCCACGCCGACGGCAGCGTCGCGCTCGACGACGTCGGCTTCGCCGTCGACGCCGGCGAGAAGGTCGTCCTGCTCGGCGGCAACGGCAGTGGCAAGACCACTCTGCTGCGCGTGCTCGACGGACTGATCGAACCCACCGCGGGCCGCGTTCTCTACGACGGCCATCCCGTCGACGCGCGCAGCCTGCGCGACGCCGACTTCGCCCGGCGGTTCCGCTCCGACGTCGCGCTGCAGTTCCAGAATCCCGACAGCATGCTCTTCCACGCGACCGTCTTCGACGAGATCGCCTTCGGCGCGCGTCAGCTCGGTTTCGACGACGAGGAATCGCGCGTGCTCGACTGGGCCGAACGGCTCGGCGTGGGTCACCTGCTCGAGCGCGTTCCCTACCGGCTGAGCAGCGGCGAGAAACAGCGCGTGTGCCTGGCGGCGCTGCTGGCGGTGGAGCCGCGGGTGCTGCTGCTCGACGAGCCGATCGCCAACCTCGATCCGCGCAGCACGGGCTGGTTGGTGGACTTCCTGCAGGACCTCGATCTCACGGTGATCACCACGACGCACAACCTGAGCCTGGCCCCGGAGTTCGGCAGCCGCGCGCTGGTGCTGGGCGAGGACCACCGGCTGGCGTTCGACGGCGAGCTGGCGACGGCGCTCGACGACATGGACCTGCTGCAACGCGCGAACCTGGTCCACACCCACCGCCACCGGCACGGACACCACGAACACCGACACCCCCACGTGCACGACTGGGGTTGAACCCGGCGACGCGACCGAGGAGACCTTCGATGACCGACACGCTCACACGCTTCACCGTGTCCCTGCCCACCAGCCTGCTCGCGAGTGTCGACCAGGAGATGGTCGAGCGCGGCTACAGCTCGCGATCGGAGTTCGTGCGCGATCTCATCCGCGATCGCCTCGCCCGCCGCACCTGGGACGAGGGCGTCGACGAGGTCTTCGGTACGCTCACCATTCTCTACGACCACCACGTGCCCGGCCTGGCCGAGAAGATCATGGAGGCGCAGCACACGCACCTGGTGAACGTGCTGTGCACCACCCACGTACACGTGAGCCACGACGACTGCCTCGAGGCGATCATCCTGCGCGGTCGTCCCGACGAGATCGAGAACATGGTCCTGACCATCGGTGGCATGAAGGGCGTGCGCTCGGCGCACCTGAGCCCGGCGGTTCCCTAGCGCGTCCGGCTTGTGGAGGAGGGCGTGGCACCCTACTCTCGTGGAACCTTCCACCCCCGGACCGGGCCATGCTCCGCGCGTCTCTCCTCGTCCTGCTGTCGTTGTCGACCCTCGGAGCGGCCCGTGCCGCCGCGCCGGACCACCCCGACGTGCGCGGATGGCTGCACGCCGGCTGCGCGGCGAAGCAGGCCGCGGCCGAAGCCCTGACCCGCCGGGACGCCCCCGATCTCGCGCCGATCGACCGCGCCGACCGACCTCTCGACGTGCAGCACGTCGACCTGCGGATCGTCTTCCCCGATTCCTTCGACCGGATCACGGCGACCATGCGCGCGCGGGTGGTGGTGCTCGAGTCCACGGGTGAGGTCGTCTTCGATCTCGAGTCGGAGTCGACGCAGAGCCTGGGCCTGACGGTGGACGCGGTCCGGGTGGAGGGCGCGCCGACGACCTTCACGCACGGTGCCGACACCCTGGCCGTCGCGCTGCCGGCGGTGCTCGCGGCCGGCGACACGACCACCGTCGCGGTCGACTACGCGGGCGTGCCGTTGCCCGGCCGCAGTCCCGGCTTCGGGCTGCGCTTCACCAACTTCATCGACGAGGACTTCCAGCCCGATCCCGAGCTGCCGGTGGCGCAGACCCTGAGCCAGCCGGTGTCGGCCCGCACGTGGTGGCCCTGCCACGACCATCCCGCCGATGCGGCCACGGTGCGGCTCACCGTGGAGATGCCGGCCGACTTCGAACTGGCCGCGCCTGGAATCCGCGAGTCGATCGAGACGCTCGGCGACGGGCGCGTGGTGCAGACCAACGTGATGCCCACGCCGATCCCGAGCTACCTGGTGTCGTTGATCGTGGCCGACTTCGAGCGCTGGACCGAGCCGATCACCGTGACCGAACTGCTCGCCGACGGCACGACGGCGTCGCGCACGATCGATCTCGTGTACTACGCGCCGGCGGCCCGTCGCGACGACGCCGAGTTCAGTTGGTCGAACACCGCGTCCATGATGGATCGCTTCGAAGCGCTGTGGGGTCCGTACCCCTACGCCGACATCAAGTACGGCAACGCGCTCTTCAACGGCGCGGTCGCCATGGAACACCCGACCCTGTCGAGCATCGGCGACAGTCCCTTCACCGTGTCCGGAGAGCAGAGCACGCTCTACCCCGGTCCGGTGGGCGACCTGGTCAACGCCCACGAACTGGCCCACATGTGGTTCGGCGACGCGGTGCGTCTCGAACGCTGGGGCGACATCTGGCTCAACGAGGGTTTCGCCCGCTACGCCGAGACCCTGTGGCTCGAGGAATTCTACGGACCGGAGTTCGCGGCCGACTACCGCGCGATCCTGCGCGAGGGATCGGACTTCTGGTCGGGACCGTTGCGCGATCCCGCGCCCACCGCGCTGTTCAGTGGCGTGGTCTACGACAAGGGCGCCCTGGTGCTGCACATGTTGCGGCAGGTCCTCGGCCGCGACGACTTCTTCGCGGCCCTGCGCAACTACGTCACCGACGCTGCCCTACGCTTCGGGACGGTCACCGTCGAGGACTTCCGCGCGCACTGCGAAGCGGTCTACGGCGACGATCTCGGTTGGTTCTTCGATCCCTGGCTCGCGCGCGAGGAACTCCCGCGGCCCACGGTCGACTGGAGGATCCAGGGGCCCGAAGTCGACCTGCGCGTGCAACAGCCGGCCGGCAATGTCTACGAGATCCCTCTGCCCGTTCGTCTGGAGCTCGTCGATGGCACGACGCAGGACCAGACCGTGTGGATCGGTCGGGGCCAGGAGGACTTCACGCTGCGTGCCGACGCCGGGGTCGTGAGCGTGACGATCGATCCCGGAAGGGACTGGCTGCTCGAGGTTCAGACGCCGGTCCGGCCGCGGATCGCCTTCGAGCGGATCTTCCCGAATCCCTTCAATCCGGCTGTGCAGATCGACTTCGCGATCGGCGAAGCCGCGACGGTGCGCCTCGAGGTGGTGGACGCCCGTGGACGGGTCGTGCGCACCCTGCGCGACGAGCCGCTCGGGACGGGCCGCTACGAGGTCGTCTGGGACGGACGCGACGACGCCGCGCGCCCCGTGGCGAGCGGTGTGTACCACGTGCGCCTCGAGGCCGGTGGGCTCGTCGAGGCGCGGAAGGTCACGTTGTTGCGTTGAGAGCGGGGCCACCGCACGGGTGGCCGGACATCAGAAGCCTCAGCCGCCGCCGAGGTTGCCGAGTCCGCACGAGCCACTCGACGGCGTCGAGCTGCCGCGGCTGGTGAAGAAGCCGGAGACCTGCTTCTGGGCCGTCTTTCCGCAGCCGGGGCACTCGGCGGTCTTGCGCTCGGCGATCGAGCGCAGCTCCTCGAAGGCCACGCCGCAGTGGGGGCACAGGTAGTCGTACATGGGCATCGGAGCGTCCTCCGGGATCGCGAGGTCGAGGAGTGCGCCACGCTCCGAACGGCGAGCGCGGCCTCCGCAACCGAGAACGTCGCCGCGGCGTGGCCGGGTTCCCGGACCCCTCAATTCGTGCGTACGAGCCGCGGTACGGCGCGCAACGACTGCCGGCACCCCGGGCAGAGGGTGTGGACCATCGTCCCGGTCGGTTCGCCCCGCGACGGCCGCTCGTACTCGCGCCGCAGTGCCAGCTCGGGCTCGA
>DATFKK010000069.1 GCA_035268685.1 Candidatus Krumholzibacteriia bacterium
GTGAGCGCACGCAGGCGTGCGACGACCGGGGGCAACACCTCGAGCAACCGGTCGACGTCGGCCTCGGTGGTCTCGCGGGACGTCGACAGACGCAGGGCACCGTGCAGACGATCCGGCGCGATCCCCATGGCCACGAGCACCGGACTGGGCTCGAGAGCCCCGGTGCTGCAGGCCGACCCCGCCGAACAGGCGATCCCTTCGCGATCGAGCTGGACGAGCAGGGCCTCGGCCTCCACTCCCGGAACGGTGACGTGCGTGGTGTTCGCCACGCGATCGACCCCGGCCCCGGTGATCTCGAGGTCGGCCACGGCGGCGGACAGACCGGATTCCAATCGCTCGCGCAGCGCCCGCATGCGGGGGATCGCCGTGGGATCCTCCTCGTCGACGCGTTCGAGGGCGCGGGCGAACCCCACGATGCCCGGAGCGTTCAGGGTCCCGGGGCGCCGCCCCTTCTCCTGCCCGCCGCCATGGACGATCGGGGAAGGATCGATGCCACGGCGCAGGATCAGCGCGCCCAGGCCCTTCGGCCCGTGGAACTTGTGGGCCGAGAGCGCGATCAGGTCGGCACCGGCCTCGATGGGGTCCACGGTCGACTTTCCCACCAACTGCACCGCGTCGACGTGCAGCCAGGCCCCGGCCGCACGAGCGCGGGCGGCGACCTCGGCCAGGGGAAGGACCACACCCGTCTCGTTGTTCGCGCCCATGACCGAGACCAGCGCGGTCTCGCCCGGCCGGAGTGCCGCCTCGAGGGCATCGACGTCGAGCCGACCCTGGCCGTCGACACCCACGATCGAGAGCTCGCAGAGTCCCTCGGATTCGAGCATCCGGGCGCAGTCGAGCACGGCAGGGTGCTCGACCGCGGTGGTGACCAGGTGCCTGCGGTCGGGACGGGCGGCCAGACTGCCGCGCAGGGCCAGGTTGTCGGCCTCGGTGGCACCGGCGCAGAAGACCACGTCGCCCGGCCGGACCCCGTAGCGATCCGCGACACTGCGCCGCGCGGCGTTCACCGCACGCGCCACCGGACGCCCCACGTGGTGACCGCTCCCGGCGTTCCCCCACTGCTCGCGGAGGAAGGGGAGCATGGTGTCGAGGACGTCCTCGTCGAGGCGCGTGGTGGCGTTGTTGTCGAGATAGACGGTCCGGTGGGACGGCATGTCGGGAACTCCCCGCCGGGGTGTATCAGTGACGACGGAACTCTGCACCTGGGTGCGTGCCGGCCGATCCCTCCGTCCGGATCGGAGCTTGCTGATCGGGTCGAGGCCCTTGGGGTCGCTCGACCCACAGATTCGGATGGGCCCGCCGATCCGTCCACCCCCTGCCCGGGACGCGTCACCCGTGACCGTCATTCGATCCTTCTGGGTGCTCCTGCTGCTGGCCCTCGCCCTCGCCGGGTACCGCTTCGCGAGCGGCCAGGTCGATCTCGACGGCCTGGGCCGCGAGCGCGAGTACGCCTTCGACCTGGCCTTCGACGTCCGCGGATCGGCCGCCGATTTCGACCTGACCGTGTTCGTCCCCGGAGACGGCATCCACTCGTCGTTGCGCGGAGAGGAGATCCGCGCGGGCGACCTCGAACTCGAGATCCGCGAGGCACCCGAAGGACGTCGCATGGTCGTCCGTGGACGTCGCGACGACCTGCCGGCGCGCGTCGAGTACCGCGTGCGGATCGCGCGGCATCCCGTGCTCTACGAAGTCCCGGCCGACCTGACCTGGGCCGACGTCGACGTGGCCGACCGGCCCGACTCGAACGCCCTGGTACCCGTCGGTCACGTCGAGATCGACCAGGACCTCCATCGCCTCTTCCCCGAGGTGGTCGACGGCAGGGACGTGCCCGTGTCGCCCGAGGGCTTCCGCGCGCGCCTGGCCGACGCCGGGACCGGTCCGATCGAGGCGATCGACCGGATCCACCAGCGGGCCCTGCACGATCTGCGTGCAGCCGATTTCAGCGGACGGACCGATGCGCTCACCGCCCTCCGCCTGGGTGAGGCGAGCTGCGGGGGCAAGTCGCGCCTGATGGTGGCCCAGCTCCGTCGACTGGGGATCCAGGCCCGGCTGGTGGGCGGACTGATCCTGGGCGACGCCGCACGCAAGCGCACGAGCCACGTGTGGGTCGAGGCACTGCTCGGCGATCGCTGGGTCCCCTTCGATCCGTTGAATGCGCATCGGGCCGAGCAGCCGGCCGACTACCTGCGCCTGTACACCGGCGAACTCCCGTTGATCGTCCACACACGCGGCCTGGCCTTCGACTACGGCTTCCGCGCGCCGCTCGACCAGGTGCCGCGGAGCTGGACGACGACCGCCGGCCCGACCATCGGACACGACGCGTTGCCCCTGCTGCGTCGTGACCAGTTCTCGCTGATCCTGCTCGCGCCCTTCGCGTTGCTGATGACGGTGTTCCTGCGGCAGGTGGTGGGGCTGCAGAGCATCGGTGTCTTCCTTCCGGTGCTGCTGGGCTTCTGCGTCACGCAGGTCGGATGGGCGCTCGCCGGGCTGTTGCTGTCGCTCGCCGTGGTGCTCGGCGTGGCGGTGCGGTGGGCGGTAGCGCGCTTCGGCCTCCTGCAAGTCCCCCGATCGGCGTTCCTGATCACCTTCCTCATCCTGGTGTTCCTGCTCTTCACCGTCTCGATCGAGCGCTTCGGGATCGAATCGGGCCGCGGCGTGCTCGTGCTGCCGATCGCCGCGATGGCCATGGCCGTCGAGCGCTTCACCGTGGAGGCCCAGGACCGCGGGCTCGGTGAGGCCTCGTCGCTCCTGGCGCAGACCATGATCCTGGCCGCTCTCTCGGCCCTGGTGCTCATGCAGCCCGTGTTCGAGGTGCTCACGGTGACCTTCCCCGAGATCCTGCTCGTCGTGCTGGCCGAGATCATGGTCGTGGGTCGCTATCGCGGACTGCGTCTGCTGGAGCTGCACCGCTTCGGCAGCGTGCGGACGGGGCCGGCATGAGCGACGAACGCCGACCCGTGCTGGGCATCAATCGCCGCAACCTGGACTTCGTGTTCGACGATCCCCGTCCGGGCCGCTTCCGCGATCTCGACGACAAGCTGCGCGGCAAGCGCCGTCTCGAAGCCGCCCACGTGACCGTCCCGCGTACGCTCGGCGTGATCGAGGACGCCGGCGACGGAAGCACACTGCACGAGGTCCTGCGCGATCGACACAAACTCGTCGTGAAGCCCGCGCGAGGATCGGGAGGGCGCGGCATCCTCGTGCTCGAGCGCGACGGCGAGACCTGGCGCACGCCGGGCGGACGGCGTCTGAGCGTGGAGCAGGTCGAGGAGCACGTGGCCGACGTCCTGTCGGGAAGTTTCAGTCTCGACGAAGCCCCCGACGCGGTCGTCCTCGAGGAACGGATCAGTCCCCACTCCTTCCTGCGCGAACTGTATCCGGACGGTCTGAGCGACCTGCGGATCGTGGTCGAGGACGGCGAGCCGATCCAGGCCATGCTCCGCGTGCCCACCGACGCCAGCGACGGTCGTGCGAACCTGCACGGGGGTGGGCTCGGGCTGGGCATCGACCTCGACACGGGTCGCGTGCACCACGCGGTGCAGGGGCGGCGTCCGGTCGAGTCCCATCCGGACACCGGGGTCGCGCTCGTGGGTCGTGGCGTTCCGGAGTGGGATCGCTGCCTCGAGGTCGCCCGCGCGGCGGCCTCGGCCTTCGGTGAGATCCGGTACCTCGGCGTGGACATCGTGCTCGACGCTGCGCGTGGCCCCATGGTGCTCGAGATGAACGCCCGCCCGGGGCTGGCCATCCAGGTCGCCAACCGAGAGGGCCAACCGGTGCGTCGCCGCGTCGCGCCGGGTCGCCTCGAACGCGTCACACAGATCACGGCCTGGCTCGTGCTCGCCTTGCTGCTGGTCACCCCGGCGGTCTTCGGATCCTGGCAGGACCGCTCCGACACCGAGGTGCGCACCGTCCGCACCGAGAACGCCGACGCCGAGGATGCCGAGTCCATCGTCGAGAGTGATGGGATCGAGTGGTCGGACGAAGGCGTGCCGATCTCGAGTGTCGACGCGCGCTTCGCGCGAGCTCGGGAAGCGGCGGCCGCTGGCGACACGACCACGGCGCTCGCCCTGTACCGCGAAGCCGCCCGCGATCCGTCGCTGGCGCCTTTCGCCATGAACAACATCGCCCTGATCCATCGCGCGAACGACGACCTGCCGCGAGCCCGGGAGGTGCTCGAGTCGGCCCTGGTCGCACACCCGGACTACGCCCGGGGCTCGTACAATCTCGGACTGATCCTGCGGGATCTGGGACGGACGGACGCTGCCGAGTCCTCGTTCCGCCGCGCCACCGAACTGCGCGCCGGCTACGCCCGGGCGTGGAGCGAGCTCGGCGAACTCCAGATGGACGGCGGCGACACCCTCGCTGCCCGCGCCTCGCTGGAGCAGGCGGTCCGCTTCGACCCCGATGCCATCGCCGACCGCTGGAGGCTGGGTCGCGCGCTGCTCCAGTCGGGCCAGCCCGGTCTGGCGGCCGAGCGGCTCCGCGAGGCCGTGGTCCTCGGTGGAGGCGACGTCGCCACGAAGGACTGGGTGGTCGCGCGGCTCGTGCACACGGCCCGGACCGGCGCGGAGCTCTCTTCGGCTTCGCTCGATTCGTTCTCGGAGGCGGTCGAATCCATCGCAACGTCCGCCGACCCGCTTTCGAGCGCGACGGTACTGTGGGGTGAACTGCTCTGGCTCCGGGGAGACCTGGAGGCCGCCCTCCGGTGGTTCGACGGACCGACCGTCGAACTCCACTCGGTCCGGGCGATCGCCGTCGCCGCGCTCCTGGACCTCGAGACGGGACGCTGGGAGTCGGCCCGACGCCGCCTCGAGAGCTCCGACGCGCCGGTCCTCGACCGGCTCCGCGGAGCTCTCCGCCTGGCGGAAGCCGTCGACGCCGGCCGTGGGACCGAAACCATGCACTTCGACCGGGCTCCCCTGCTCGAGCTCGCGCGACGCCGCGTCCTGGAGCGCGATGCATCCCTGGTCCTCGACACCGGCCCGTCCGTCGGCGACGAAGTCGAGCGCGCATGGCGGCGCACCGGGCAGGTCTCGGACCGATCCGGGACCGTGATGCGCCTGTACGGGACCGACCCTCGCCGCCGACTTCCGCTGCCGGCGACCCTGTTGTCGTGGTGGACCTCGAGAGCCGGCGGCGCCGAGGCGGGACCCGACACCCTCGACCGGACCTCGCCCCTGTTCGTCCCACGTCTGCGCGAACGTTTCGAAGCGTCTGCGGCCCGTGGCGACTTCGACACCGCGCACGCCAGCGGCATGCGTCTGATCGATCTCGTGTCCCGGCCGGAGCCGGTGATCCTCACGCTCGTCGACATCGAACTGCAGCGCGACGAGCCCGCGATCGCGCGCTCCCTGTTGGAGAGCATTCCGCGGAACAGCCGATCGCGGCCCGACGTCCAGCGCGCCGAGGCCCGCGTCCTGCGGGCCGAGGGCGACGATCGCGCTGCGCGCGAGGTCCTCGAGGACCTGGTCGAGGCCGATCCCCTCGACGCCGAACTGCGCGTCGAGCTGGCCCGCGTCCAGAGCGCCACGGAACGGTGGCGCGCCGCCACGGAGAGTTGGCGCGAGGCGACCCGCCTCGTGCCCGACCGCGGCGACTGGTACGTGGGCCTCGCCCACTCCCTGATGGAGCGTCGACGCTACGACGACGCCGTCGGGGTCTGGAACCGCGCACTGGCCCTTCCCCTGGGCCCGGACACGCGACGGAGCGCGCACTTCAACCGGGCCCTGGCCCTGCAACGCGAGGACCAGCTCGAACCGGCGGTCGCGGGTTGGGACAGCGTGCTCGCCCGTCGTCCCGACAGCCGCAGTGCGCGCTTCAATCGCGCGCTCGCCCTGCAACGCCTCGATCGACGCGCCGCGGCCATCGAGGCCTACCGATCGGTCCTTGCCATCGATCCCGACCACGAGGCGAGCCGCGAGAGGCTCGCAGCGCTGCTCGAGGAGACCACACCATGATCCTCTCCCGCCGACTCCTCGCTCTGCTCACGCTGATCGCACTCGCCCCCGGCGCGGGGGCCGCGTCGTGGGAACCCGTCGACAGTGACCTCTGGATCCCGATCGGTCCCGAGGGATCACCCGACCGCGTCCGGCTCGAGGCCGGCGGCGAGCCCCTCGACTCCCGCCTCTGGACGTGGATGGCACCCGGCGACACGCTGCGCTTCGCGGTCCGGGGCGAGGGACGACTGCGCGTCGAGACCCGTCCGTCGTTCCGCACCGACGCGCCGGTCCGGCGCTACCGCCTGGGCGTCGTCACCGATCCGGCGACCACCCGCCGGCTGGTCCGCCGCAGCCGATTCGAGGCGCTCGCGACCCTGACCGGCGATCGAGCGGACACCCTGCGTCTGGCCGCACGTGATCGCTGGGAGACCGATCTCGTCGCCGGTGCACGCGAGATCCGCGTGTTCCTCCGCGAGGAACGCAGCGCACCGGTCCTGACGCGCGTCCTCGCCCGTGGCGACGTCCGCGTGCTCACCGATGTGGCCCGGGAACCCGACACCGTCGAACCCGGCGACCGGAGCTGGTCGACCGAGCTCGAACTGGCCGCAGTGGGCTACGACGACAACGCCTATCTGACGCCGCGCGACGAGACGGGACGGACCGAGGAGTTCCAGTGGCCCCTGCGTCTCGAACTCGACTGGTCCCCCGTCGAGACCCCGAGCTTCGAACTGGAGTTCGACTACGACCTCGAGTCGCACCGCTACGCCGACGAGATCCTCGACGAGACGCAACATCGGGTGTCGCTGCGGCAGACCTGGGACGACCGCGAACTCCCCCTGCTCGGTCCGTCGCGCCTGCGCCTCGAACAACGTTACCGTCATCGCGACAAGACCTTCTTCGGACGGGGAGACGACGAGGAGTTCGAGACCTCGTCCGACGTGATCCTCGACGCCCGCGTCGCTCTCGGCAACCGCTTCGACTGGAACGAGGGTCGCCTGCTCGCGGATCTGCGCAGCCGTCCGGGCCGTCGATGGACGCTCGAAGCCGAAGTCTTCGCCCTCCGACGCGACTACACCGACGACTTCGAGCAGGAACCCGACATCTACGCGCTCGACCAGTGGCGCTACGGCGGCGAACTGGCCGTCGCCCGAGCGCTGGGGGGCGACTGGAGCGTCGTCGCCGACGCCGGCTTCCAGGCCTGGAACTACGACGAGAAGTTCGCCCGTGACCGGATCGGCACGTTCACGCCGGAGACGACCACGCTCTACCATCGGATTCCGCTCGGTCTGGAGCTGGAGCTCGACCCCCGGCGCGGTCTGCACGTGGAGGTCGGCGGGGGAGCATTGATCACCCGCGACCGCCGCGCCTCCTACTGGGACCGCACGACGTGGATCGGCGAGGTCGACACCGAATGGGTCGCGGACCGTTGGTCGGTGGGGGGACGGCTGCGCCGTTCGGTCACGACCTACGACAACGCGACGATCGGCAACGACGTCGGAGCACCCCTCCGCGAGAAGGACAGCTGGCGGGGCGAACTCGAACTGGAATGGGAATGGAGTCGATCGGTGGCGTCGATCGTGCGCTACGAAACCGAGGACCTGCGCAACGACCTGCCGACCTTCGCCTACCGGCGCAACCTGTGGCAGTTGATCTTCCGGTACGAGATCTGATCGAGACGAGGGGGACGGCCCGTCGGACCGCCCCCCGTCGCACCCTTCCGTCGGCCTCGCGCTTCCTCGGGAAGGGGCGATCCACTGTCGCGGCGGATCAGCGGCCGCGGTGCGTCCTCCGACCATGACCACCGGGACCGCGATGCGTCGCGTCTCCCCGGTGCGCGCCGTGCCCGCCACGACCGCCGGCCTCGAGCATCATGGTCTGCAGCGTGGCGAAGAGTTCGCGCTGCTGCGGATCGAGCACGTCGGTGATCGTGTCGCGGGTCTCGCCACGCAGGACGCGGCGCCGGCCACCGGAGTCGAAGAGATTGGGCATCGGACCGCCCACGGCCATGCGTTCGGCCCGCTCCTGCATGGCCCGCTGCTCGGCCGCTTCCAGAGCGTTCTCCACCGCGGCCCGCTGATCGGAGTCCAGATCGAGGATCGCGGTCAGGTGTGCGAGTCGCTGGGTACGCATGTCCTCGATGCGTTCGGCGTGCCCCGCTCCGCGTTCGGCCCGACGCTCGGCCCGCAACCGCACGAGTTCGTCGTTCTGTTCGGACGTGAGGATCGCGACCAGACGCTCCTGATGGGATTCGCGGATCCGCTTCGCCTCGGCCTCGAGAGCCGTGGTCGGCTCCTGGTCCGGCCCGACCCGACCACGGAGGGCACGGAGCGAGCCGCGCGTGGCGGCGTACAGGGCATCGATCTTCGCCCGCTGGTCGTCGGTCAGGTCGAGCTCGTGCACGAGCATGTCCTGCGCACCGTGACCGCGGCCCTGCATGCGATCGGCACCCCCGCGGGGACCGTGGCCCGGCCCGTGGCCCCGGCCACCGTGACCGCGTGCTCGCATGCGCCCGGGACCGTCACCACGCCGGCCGACGCGCGGCCCGTTCTCGGACAGCAGGTCGACCAGGGCGATCATGTCGCCGGTGTCGACGGCCGGGGCCACGTCGACGAGGAACTGCACGGCCGGCGGGGTCGGACGCTCGCCACGCCGACCGCGGTGCCCACCGCGGCGTGGGCTGCGGCGCTCGGCGCGGTTCTCCGACCACGCCAGGCGGGCCTCGGCCAGAGCGGCGCGCTGGGAGGCGTCGGCGTCGATCGCCGCGGCCATCTCGTCGACCGTGGGCAGTTGGGGCCGCGCCGTGCGATCGCCCCCACGTCCACACTGGGCCCAACCGTCGGTGGAGAAGGCGAGCGCGAGGATCAGGAAGGTCAACAAGCCCGCGGTCCGGGCGGTCGTCTGCATCTTCATCGGCTCACTCCTGGGTGGGGACGGGCCTTCGGCCCGGTCCGTGTCCTCGGGTACGCCGTGAAGACTAGGAACCATCTGTGGCAGAGATGTGGCAGCCGGCGGGCAAAGTGCGGCAGGTCGACGACGGCACGCTCAACGCCCGACCCGCGGCAGCTCGACGACGAGGCGTGCGCCCCGCGGTTCGACGTTCATCGCCCGGACCGCACCCCCGTGGCGCTCGACGATCTCGCGGACGATGGCCAGCCCGAGGCCCGTTCCGGGCGTGCTCCGCGAGCGGTCGCCGCGATAGAAGCGATCGAACACGCGTGGCAGGTCCGTGGGCCCGAAGCCGGGGCCGTCGTCGGTCACGGTCAGGACCGCCGCCTGCTCACCCTCGACTCCGACCTCGACACGTCCCCCGCGGGGGACGTGACGGAGGGCGTTGCCCAGGAGATTGTCGAGGACCTGCTCCAGTCGCAGGCCGTCGGCGTGCACCTCGACCGGGTCGTCGGGACCCGACCATGCGAGCCGTAGGCCCTCGCGTTCGAAGATCGGACGGAATCGTTCGACCGAGTGCCGGGCCAACGAAGCGAGATCGAGATCGACCCGCACGAGCTCGGTGGTCCCGGCCTCCAGACGGCCCAGCTCGAGCAGATCGGCGAGCAGGCGATCCATGCGCTCGGACGCGTGCAGCACGTCGCGCAGGTAGCGCTCCCGGTCGTCGACGGACAGGTCGACCCCGGGATCGAGGAGGGTCTCGGCGTAACCGCGGATGGCGGTCAGCGGCGTCGCCAGATCGTGGGAGATGTCGGCCAGCAGCTGCCGACGCTCGCCCTGGACGGCATCGATCTCGTCGCGGGCGGCTTCCAGCGATGCGGTCATGGCGTTCAGACGGCGCCCGAGTCTTCCGATCTCGTCGTCGCCGGGCGCGGGGATCCGCGCCGTGAGATCCCCGTCTTCGACGCGGGCTGCAAGGGTCTCGAGCCGCTGCAGACGTCGCTGCAGACGATGCGAGAGGAACAGACCCGCCACGGCCGCGATCAGCAACGCGACCGGCAGGAAGATCAACGCCTGCCGCGGCAGGAACTCGACGATGCGCAGCGGGCGGCGCGGCTGCATGACGCAGAGCACCGCTCCGGTCGACAGGGTGCGCGCGGCGGTCACCTCGAGCTCGGCGGCCCGGTCCGGAGGCGGGCCCGGCCCCCGTCCGGCGGGCGGCGCAGGCAGCGCTTCGGCTCCTTCGTACGCACGCCAGGCACGCTCGAGACGCCGTTGCCAGCCCCGGCCTCCGGACTGGGCCAGGATCCACCGGCCGGCGATCGTGCGCAGGACCAACCGCTGGGGCGAGCTGGGATCGTTCGCGGCACGGATCGCACGGGCGACGCGTCGCAGGTCGTCCTCGGCGAGTGCTGCCTCGATCTCGGGCGCGCTCCGTTCCACCAGGAACTCCGCCCGGTTCTCCTGGAGCTGCCGCGTCGCAGGCTCGACGATCCCGACCACCACGAGCGCTTGCAGCGCGGTCGCCAGCAGGAGCACGCCGAGGAAGGCGCCGCCGAGCGTCCAGAAGAGACTGCGTCGACGTGGCAGACCGGCCACCTCAGGCGTCCTCGGCAAAGCGGTAGCCCGCCCCCCACACCGTCTGCACGTAGCACGGGTGGGCCGGGTCGGGCTCGAGTTTGCGACGGAGCCGGCTGACCAGGCTGTCGATGCTCCGGGCGTCGACGACCCGGTCCTCGCCCCAGACCTCGCGCATGAGCGCTTCGCGCGCGTAGACGCGCCCGGGGCGGGTGGCGAGGAAGTGCAGGAGCTCGAACTCGAGCGAGGTCAGGTCGACCGGGTCGCCGTCCAGTTCGGCGCGTCGCCGCCCCGCGTCGATGCGCAGGGGCCCGCGTTCGACGATCTCTCCCGCGGCCGACACCCGGGTGCGACGCAGCAGCGCCCGGACGCGGGCCACCAGCTCTCGCGGACTGAACGGCTTGGTCAGGTAGTCGTCGGCGCCGAGTTCGAAGCCCAGGATCTTGTCGGCCTCGCCACTGCGAGCGGTCAACAACAGGACGGGCAGGTCGCTGCGTTCACGCAGACGACGGGTGATCTCGAGGCCGTCGAGGCCGGGAAGCATGATGTCGAGCACCACGAGACGCGGATCGTGCTCGCGGATCGCGGCCAGGGCCAGGTCCCCCTCGTGCACGCTCCGGCAGGGCAGACCCACGGCTTCGAGATTGCGGACCACCAGCTCCGCGATCGACCGGTCGTCCTCGACCACCAGGATCGGTCGTTCCATCGAAGCACTCCCTCGTCGGCTCCGGACGCCGGCAGGATACCTGCATTCCGATCTTCGAACACCCGGTGTGTCGCCGGGCACAGGGCTTGCTGTAAGGATTTCGTTAAGATACCATGAACACAACGTTGAGCTGCCCGGAGTTCGGCGTCTCCACCGGGACGAGGAGGTGCATCGTGAACCACACACTGCGAACCGCCGCCACCCTCGCCGTCCTCTGTTCCCTGCTGTTCGGAGCCGCCTCCGTCGGCGCCGCCGACGCAACCGTGGCATCGATCCCCGACCACCGGACACCCCTCCGGATCGCTCCCTACGACCGACCCGTGGTCCAGACGGCCATCGAGGCCCAGGCCTGGGTCGTCCTGAGCGCCGCTCGCGACCATGCTCGCGCCCACGAGGGTCGTTATCCCACCGACGTCGACGAACTGACGCCCTGGCTGCCGCGGGGCGAGCGCATGCGCGATCTGTGGACGGGCGAGCTCCGGGTTCCCACCGACGATCCGCAGGCCCTTCCCGGGACCGTCGTGTACCGCCCAATCGTCTGGGAGGGACACTCCGTGGGCGGGGAGGTCATCGCTCTCGGTCCCTGGGGCGAGACCGCGACCTTCGTCAGCGACCTCGGGTGGTGGAAACGCACCCGGGAGCTGGCCGTGAATCTGCCCTGAGACGAAACTCGGGCTCGATCTCCGCAGAGAGAGGCGGAGGGCCCGGTCCCGTGAACGGTCAGGCCGCCGGGGCCGGGCCTAGGCGCCGCGCCAACAGACCTTCGGCCACCAGCAACAGACCCGCCGCGATCAGGAACCAGTGATGGATGGGCCGTCCGCGGCGGGCAGCGCGCACGGCCTCCTCGGTGGCCGCCCCTTCCAGGACCGCGAAGCGCAGCCCTGTCTCCGGCTGGAAGAGCTCGGCGAATCCCGAGGGATCCCACCACTGACGGCGCGACTCGCTGCGCGCGACGTTGACCGCCACCGAACCCAGACTGCGCCCGTCGCTCTCGAAGCGGTACAGGCCCGGGGATTCCGCGACCGGCCCGTGCAGACGCGCGGGTCGCGTGCTCGCGTCGAGTTCCACCGGCCTGCGTTCACGATCGGGGCCGACGACCGTCCATCGGGCCGAGGCGTCGGACACGTCGGCCACTTCGATCACCGGACTCTCGCCCACCGCGAAGTGCCGATCGAAGCGCCCCCACCCGGCCGTGGCCAGATACCCCGTCAGACGCTGGACCAGCGGCAGGAACATGGGCGAGAACGCGATCTCGCCGGCCACCGCGGAGGTCTCGAAGGCGCACACGATCACACGCCCCTCGCCCACCTCGATCTCCGTCGCCGCCGCCCCACCCCCGGCGTAGCGCAGGAGCGGCCGCCCGATGGTCTCGTCCATGCGGAAGAAATTGCGAAGCCGTACTTCCTCGAGCGTGGCACGAGCCTCGGGCTCGAGGTCGGCGAAGACGGGGTGGTCGGGCGCCGACACCTCCAGCCGCTCGAACACGTCCTCGTCGCCACGGAAGGGTCCGAGCCGCAGGTTCGTCCATCCGGACAGCAGACGCTGGTTCGTGTAGGTGCGCACGCGGGGATCGCCGGCGAACAGCAACATGGTCCCGCCGCGACGCAGGTAATCGCCCAGCGCCGCCAGCCGGGCCGCGCCGAGGTCGCGCAGGTCGACCCCGAGCACGACCGGTGCCTCGGGCAGGGTCTCGACGTCGAACCGGGCCGCCAGCTCGACCCTCGGCGCGAAACGTCCCTGGCCCGCCCGGTCGGGATCGAGTGCGGTCAGCAGGAACAGCAGCGGATCCCGCGCGCCCTCCTCACCGGTCACCCCGCGCAGGACGCGCACGGGGACCTGATCGCTCACCGCCAGCACGAAGAAACTCTCGTCGTCGAGCGCGTAACGATCGGGCCGCAGCCGCACCGAGCCGCCGGCGTCCCCCGCTTCGGGCAGGGTCAGCGGGAAGCGGTGGCGGGCGCTCCCTCCCGGCGGCACCACGATGCCGGTCTCGCCGACGGTCGTGCCCTCGAGCTCCAGGAAGAGAGGGGTCTCGACGGTCTCGGCACCGTTCTGGGAGACCCGCGCGCGGATGTCGATGGTCTCGCCCTGCCGGAGCAGGACACTCTGCGGCGGGATCGGGTCGACCGTGCGGTTCACGAAGGGTTCCGAGGCGACGGGTCGCAGGAAGACCGCCGTGTCGTCGACCTCGCGCGCGGTCCGCAACCAGCGCGCGCGCACCGTCGAGTCGACATCGGCGATCTGGAAGTCACCCACCAGGTAGATCTCGCGGCGCGGACGTTCGGCCCGATCCAGGAACTCCAGTGCGTCCTCCAGCGCGGCGACGTAGTCGGTGGCCCGCGCACCGGGTTCGACCTCGCCGAGTTCGGCGGCGATCAGTCCGGGGTCGCGCACGAACTCGGAGAAGAGCGGTCGCGTGACGTCGCTGTACAGCAGCACGGCGACCTCGTCGTCGCCCTCTGCGGTCCGCGCGATCTCGATCGCCTCGTCCCGTGCACGGTCGAAGATCGTGCCCTCGGAGACCTCGGCCTGCATGCTCGCGCTGTTGTCGAGCAGCACCACCACGCTCGTGCCCTCGCCCCCGCCGGCGAGTCCGGCCAGGGCCCCGGTGAGCGTCGGGCGTGCCGCGGCCAGCACCACGCAGACCACGATCAGGATGCGTAGCAACAACAGGAGCAGCCGCCGCAGGTTCATGCGGCGCATCTGTCTCTCCTGCGTGGGCTGCAGGAAGCGCAGGGGCGCGAAGGGGACCTCGACCACCTGACGGCGGCTCAGGAAGTGCAGCAGGATGGGGATTCCGGCTGCCAACAGGCCGAAGAGGAGTGCCGGGTTCAGGAACTGCACGGAGCGGTCCTTCGGGATTCGGGCTTCACGCGAGCCGCGATCGCTTGTTCAGGTAGGCCAGCAGGGCCACCTCGAAGGGGGTGTCGGTCGACAGCGGCACGTAGTCGATGTCGTGCTGCCGACACTCGCGGGCCAGACGACCACGCCAGCCACGGATGGCCTCCTGGTAGCTCTGCCGCAGGTGCCAGGGCTGGGTCCGCACCGGGTCGACCGTCTTCTCGGGATCGACGAACTTCGCCTCGCGGCCGATCTCCAGGTCGATCTCCCGCGGGTCGAGCAGGTGCATGACCAGCACCTCGTGCTGACGGTGCCGGAAGTGCTTCAGCCCCTGCAACACACGGTCGGGATCGTCGATCAGGTCGCTGATGATCACGATCAGGCCGCGCCTCCACACCATCTCGGCAATGCGATCGAGCACGCGGCCCACGTCGGTCTTCTCCCCCGCTTCGGCACGGTGCAGCACGGTGAGCAGATGATTGAGCTGACGTCGGCTGCTGCGCGGCGGGATCATGGTCCGCGGCGCGTCGTCGAAGGTGGCCAGCGCGACGGCGTCGTTCTGCTTGATCAACAGATAGCCCAGCGCCGCCGCGAGCAGCTTGCCGTAGCGGAGCTTGCTGATCCGCCCGGCCTCGGGCGTGGCGTCCATGCTGGCCGACACGTCGAGGAGGATCCGCGCCTGGAGGTTGGTCTCCTCCTGGAAGACCTTCACGTAGTGGCGATCGGTCTTCGCGTACACACGCCAGTCGATGTTCTGTGTGGACTCGCCGGGCTGGTACTGCCGGTATTCGGCGAATTCCACACTGAAACCGTGGTAGGGACTGCGGTGCAGACCCACCAGGAAACCCTCGACGAGGGTGCGAGCGATGAAGTCGAGCGCTCCGAGACGACTGACGACCTCGGGCTCGAGCATGCGGTCGGCTTCGGCCGCCACGATCAGTCTCCCGCCGCGGCGACGAGCTCACGGATCAGGTCGTCGGTGGTGACCCCTTCGGCCTCGGCGTGGAAGTTGGTCACCAGGCGATGGCGCAGCACCGGCAGGGCCACCGCGCGGACGTCGTCGATGGAAGGCGTGGGGCGCCCGTCGAGCGCGGCCCGTGCCTTCGAGCCCAGGATCAGGTACTGCGCGGCGCGCGGCCCGGCACCCCAGCTCAGGAACTCCTTCGCCTGCGGGTGCGCGTCGTCGGTGCGCGAACGGGTGAGACGGGTGAGCCGCACCGCGTATTCGACCACGTTGTCGGCAGCGGGCACGCCGCGCACGAGTCGCTGGAACTCGAGCACTTCCTCGCCCGTCATGACCGGTTCCACTCCGTCGCCGGGTGCGCCGGTGGTGCGGTGGACGACCTCGAGTTCCTCGGCGAGTTCCGGGTAGTCGATCCTGATGTTGAACATGAAGCGATCGAGCTGGGCCTCGGGCAGCGGATAGGTGCCCTCCTGCTCGATCGGGTTCTGCGTGGCGAGCACGAAGAAGGGGGGATCGAGATCGTAGGTCTTCCCGGCGATCGTCACCTGCCGCTCCTGCATGGCCTGCAGCAGGGCGGCCTGGGTCTTCGGCGGCGTCCGGTTGATCTCGTCGGCCAGAACGATGTTGGCGAAGATCGGGCCGCGGATGAACTGGAACACGCGTTGACCGGTGCTCTGGTCCTCCTCGAGCACCTCGCTGCCCGTGACGTCGCTGGGCATGAGGTCGGGCGTGAACTGGATCCGCTTGAACTCGAGGTTGAAGGCGCGCGCCACCGACGAGATCAGCAGGGTCTTGGCCAGGCCCGGCACCCCCTCGAGCAGCACGTGACCGCCGGCGAAGAGCGTGAGCAGGAGCTCGTCGATCACCTGCCGCTGGCCCACGATCGACTTGCCGATCTCCGAGTACAGGCGCTCGCGCAGGGCGCCCAGACGTTCCATGCGTTCCAGATCGTTGCTCACGCCGGTTCCACTTTCGGGCTCGGGAAGGGGACTGCGAAGCTAGCGGACCGATCGCGGCCCCACAAGGCGGCGCGTTGAGGGCCCGGCCGGGCTTTGCTAACGTTCTTCGTTCGGGCCCGCTCCGACCGCGGGCTGGACCCGGTCCAACGGTGCGCACCCCGTCCGGGTTCCCGGACCCGGACATCGCCGCCGGCGTGGACCCCCTCTCGGCCCTTCGACGGAATCCGCTCCGACGGATTCGATCGGATCACCCTACCATGATGGACCTACGTCGTGTCTTCACCCTGGCGGGTCTGTGCGTCGCGCTCGGCGCGGCGGGCTGCGGACCCGGCCCCGAGGCGACCGAGTTGCCCGAGCGCGTGCTCGTGGTCGCCGTGGAGTCGCTGAGCCCCGAACAGGTCGACCGCATGCTGGCCGACGACCGACTTCCCGTGCTCGGCCGGCTGATCGAACAGGGAGCGCGAGCCCGTCTGGTCGCTCCCGACCCACTCGATCCGGCCATGCTCTGGGCGACCGCGTTCACCGGGAAGAAGGCCCGCGAGCACGAGATGATGGGCGAGTTCGTGACCCTGCCGAGCGGAAAGCGATCGCTGCCCCCCAGTTCGATGCGGCAGTCGAAGACCTTCCTGCAGATCGCCGGCGACGCGGGACTCACCGTCGTGGGCGTCGGACTGCCCTTCTCCTGGCCGGCCGAAGTGCACAACGGAGCGCTCGTGACCCCGCAGGTCGCACCGAACCGCTGGACCGAGACCGCCGAGCATTCCTTCGAGGCCGAGCCCGGGGTCATGTCGACCTACCCGCCCGAACTGTACCGGGACGTGGCTCCATTGATCCGCTCGATCGACGACCTGCCCCGGGAGACGGCGACTTCGCTGTTCCGTCTGAACGAGAGCGAATACCGCATGCTCTACGACGAGCCCCTGGGCTCGATCTACGAGCTCGAGAACCCGCTGCGTGACATCGGACTCACGTTGCAGCGCGACCAGAGCTTCGTGGACGTCACGGCGATGCTCTCCGAGCAGTACCGGCCGGACGTGGCGGCGCTGCACCTGGAACTGCTGGAACCGGTGCAGCGTGTGTACTGGCCCTTCGCTCGCCCCGAGCGCTACCCGACGACCCCGGCCGAGAGCCGCCGGCGCTTCCGGGACACGGTCGCCGCGGCCTACCGTCGGGTCGACACGCAGATCGGCGAGCTCCTCGGAACCCTCCCCGAGGGCAGCACGGTGTGCGTGGTGGGGCAGCGGGGCTTCGGGGACGGACCCGACCCCAGGGATCCGGACGGCGGCCGCCCGGTGCCCCAGCCGACGAACGAGACGATGATGGTCCTGTGGGGACGTGGCGTGGAACGCGGGGTCGACCTCGGGCGCGCCCAGTTGATCGACGTCACGCCCACGCTGCTGCGTCTGATGGGTGTTCATCTCGGGTCCGACATGAGCGGTCGGGTCCTGCGGGACGCCCTGCTCGACGCCTTCGAGCAGGCCAATCCCGAGCGAACGCTGGCCAGCCACGACGAGGACTGGGATCCGTCCCAGCGCTATCCCGAGGCTCCGGGCGCACCGGTCCAGGAGGGCACGTCCCTTCCGGCGCCGGAGACGCCGACACCCGACGAGGGGAAGACACCGTGAACCGCGACGACCGCTTCGACGAGCTCGACGCCGAGATGCTCGACCTCGAGCGCGAGCTCGAGCGCGAGCTGGAGGACCTGCCCGGCTCCGACCGCGAGGACGCCCAGCGTCAGCCGCACGTCGGCTACGTGGTGCTCTACGCCACCGACGTCGAGGAGATGGCCGACTTCTACGAAGGCGTCTTCGGCTTCCCGCGCCGCTACGAGACGGGGTCGACCGTGGAGATGCTGGCCGGCACGATCGTGCTCGCCCTGACCGACGAGAACGAGTTGATCTCGACCCTCGGCCTCGACAGCCTGCCGCGGCCCTTCGAGGGCCGTGCCTCGCACACGATCCTGGTCGAGGACGTCGACCGCTGCTTCGAGGCCGCGGTCGCCCTCGGTGGGCAGGTCCTGCGCGAACCGCACGACACCGACTGGGGCATGCGTTCCTGCTGGGTGCGCGATCCGGCCGGCCACCTGCTCGAGATCGGCCGCCATCAGCGCTAGGCCGCGGCCCTCAGGCCTCGTCCTCGCGGCGTAGCGGAAGCTCCACCGCCGAGCGCAGGTGCAGGTCGCGCTGCGGGAAGGGGATCTCGATCCCGTCGGCCTTCAGGGCGTACCAGATCTCGAAGAGCAGCCGGCTGCGGACCTGCGGCAGCTTCCACGCGTCGTCGATCCACGAGCGCAGGGTGAAGTCGATCGAACTCTCGCCGAAGGCCTCGAAGAGGACTCCCGGCTCGGGCTCGGCGAGCACGTCGTCGCACGCGCGCGCCACCTCGAGCAGGATCTCGCGTACACGGTTGGGGTCGGAGCGATAGCTCACGCCGACCGGGACATCGACCCGCTTCAGCTCGTCGCCGTAGCTGTAGTTGATGACCTTGTTCTCGACCAGGATCGAGTTCGGCATGATCAGGTCGTCGCCCTCGCGGGTCCGCAGGACGCTCGCGCGCAATCCCACCCGCTGCACGCGGCCGTCGGTCCCGTCGACGGTGAGCACGTCGCCACGCTCGACGGTGCGCTCGAACAGAAGGATCAACCCGCTGGTGAAGTTGTTCACCACGTTCTGCAGACCGAAGCCGATGCCCACGCCCAGCGCACCGAAGGCGATCTTGAGCGTGGTCAGGTCGAAGCCCACGAACTCCACGCCGATGATCACGCCGAGCACGACCAGCGCGTAGCGCACCACCGTGCCGACGGCCTCGGCGACCGGCACTTCGATCCCCATGCGCGGCAGGACCCGGTGACCCAGCAGGGCCTGCACGATCCGGCCCACCACCGAAGCGCCGAGCACCACCGCGATGGCGAGCAGGATCGAGAACAGACTGATGGGCGTGTCGCCGGCCGTCACCAGCGGCCGCTGGATCACCCGGATCGTCGGGTCGAGCAGCTGGAGCTGCTGCAGGACCAGCAGGACGAAGAGCGTGGGAGCCACGACGCGCCGCAGCCGCCGACGGCGCGATCCGGGGGGCAGGACTTCGCGCAGGAGCTGGTTGACCAGCCGGAACACGAGGAAGAACCCCAGGATGGGCAGCACACCGCTGCTCTGTCCGACCCAGTCGGGGCGGAGATGACGCAGGACCTCCAGGCCCACGGCGCTGAACATGAGCGCCGCCAGTGGCCACACCACCACCCGGAGGAACCTTCGCAGAACACCCGTTTCACGCCGTTCGTCGGCGACATGCTCGGGGATCCGGTGGGTCAGCAGCAGAGAGAGCGGCCAGGTGAGCAGCGTGACCGCCAGCAGGATCCCCACTTCCCGGACCCATCCCGACGCGGCCAACCCACCCAGCAGTCCCGGAACCGATTCGATCGCGGTGGCAGCATCCAAGAGCGCGCGCTCCTCGCACCGGTGTGCTAGCATCGAAGATCGACGAACTCCGACACGGAGGTGGGCCCATGGCCACCACGGTCATCATCTCGCGAGACCCGGAACTGCATGCCTTCGCCGCTCGATCCGTTCCCGGCGACCTCACCTGGGTCGAGAACTGTGCCGATCTCGATTCCGCACTCAGCCTAGCGGTCACCCGCGTCCTCGTCGACTTGAACGTCGAGTGGGAAGAGGACCTGACCGGCTGCATCGCCCGCTGCAAGGAGCGCGGCGTGAAGTCCGTGGTCGCCTTCCTGCACGAGCGCAAGGGCGACGTGGCGATCCGGGCGCATCTGGCCGGTGCCGACCGCGTGATCTCGCAGGCACAGCTCGAGAAGGAGTGGGAGCACCTTACCTCGGCCGAGTCCGAGAACCGCGCCTAGGCCTCGCTCAGTCCTCGCCGCCGGTCAGCTTCGCGTGCTCGCGGCCGATCAGGACCGCGATGACGAGCCACAGCCCCACGAGCCCCAGATTGAACAGGGCGAAGCCCTTGGTCTCGAACGACAGCACGTTCAACCCCACGAAGACGAGGACCGCCGACAGCACGTCACCGGCTCGGACGAAGAACGAATCGATCGCCTGCTTCGCCTTGTACTTCTGTTCGCGCGTGGTCGGCAGGAAGAGCGCATGCCGCACCGTGTTCTGTAGCGAGTAGTCGGTGGCGTTCTCGGCCGTCTTGGCCCAGCGAACCACCGACAGCACGGGGTAGAAGGCCAGCAGGGCGTACCCGCCCATGGCGATCACCGGCAGGATCAACAGCGCGATGCGGATCCCGATGTATTTGAGGATGCGCGACACCAGGAAGAGCTGGATCGACAGGCTGAGGATGTTCACGATCTTGAAGAAGCTGCCGTAGAACTCTCCGATGTTCTCGCCGACCCACTGGTCGCGCTGGTCGGAGGGAATTCCCTGCTCCTCGGCTCGGGCTTCGATCGTGGTCTTCACCGTGTCGCCGAGGATGAACTCACCCGTGGTGTTCACCCAGTTCAGCAGGAGCATGAGAGTGGCGATCAGCAGCAGATATCGAGTCTTGAAGACCAGCGAGAAGCCGTTCTCACCGCGCAGAGCCTCCTTCGGGTCCTCTTCCTGGGTCTCGCTCCCGCCGGAGGACGAGCCCCGCGCCGGGCGCGGTCTCCGCGCCTCGCGCGACTCGATGAAGTTCGTGATCAACAGGGCCACCACGAGCAGAGCCGACGACACCAACAACAACTGGTCGAGTCCGATGGGCTCGATCAGGCGCTCGGTGATCAGGCTCCCCAGCACGGCGCCGAGCGACGCCCCGAAGGCCACGATCGCGAACAGGCGTTTGCCCTGGTCGGGTGTGTAGACGTCGTTCGCGAAGCTCCAGAACTGCGCCGGGACCATCAGGTTGAACACGCCGACCCACAGGAAGAAGCCCAGTCCCAGGACCAGGCTGCCCGGCCCCACCGCCTTGATCGCCAGGAAGAAGGCCAGCATGTTCAGGACGAAGAACACGGTGACCGTGTTGATGAGCTTGCGACGATCCACCCGGCTGGCCACCCACCCGTAGGCGGGCACGGCGCCGAGCAACAGCAGGGCCTGCCCCGCTGCCGCGTAGCTCTTCCATTCGGCTCCGTCCGGCGCGGCCAGGATCAGCGCCTCACGCACCGGCTTGATGATGTAGTAGGCGGTGAGGATCAGGAACACGTTGAGAGCGAGCAGGAGCACCACACCGCCCTCGCCCCGGCGCACGTCGGCGAAGAGACCGAGGAATCGCTCGAGAGAGCCGCGGTTGCGTTTCTCGATCTCCGGAGGCAGGTTCGAAGTCACGGCGATTCCTCGACAGGGGACTAGTTCTTCTCGCGATGCACTTCGACGACGCGACCGCTACGGCGGGCGATCCAGCTCCGGATCGAGGCGCTCCATCCCTCGCCCCTGTCGACCTGGACCTCGACCTCGACGAAGGGATACGCGCCGATCGATGCGTCGCGAACGCCCGCCGTGTCCAGCGAGACCACGGTGTGCTCCGACTCGACCCACTCGACGTCACCCGCGGGCTCGCGTTCCGCATCGACGGCGACGACTCGCGCCCGATAGCGCGGTGTACCCCCTGTTCCGGTGCGTACGTAGATGCCGCGTTCGTGTCCCAGGTCACGATACCGGAGCGTTCCGTTCTCGTGCACGAAGAAGTCCAGCGGCGGAATCACGTCGAACCATGCTCGGCAGATCCGATCCCGCCGATCGGCCAGGATCCTCGCGATCGCCCGAGCAGACCGGGAATCACGGTACCGCGCCTCCTCGCTCACGGCACGCAGGTGCTCGTCGGTGAAGGCCGAAAGGATCTTGGCCGCCCAGTACGCATCGCGTTCGGTCATCTGCATGAAGGCGGGGTTCTGGATCGGTGGCTCGAAACCTTGCGGCGTGAAGTGCTCGGCGTCGAACCAGCCGATCTCGGACGTACCGTCCGGACGCTCGACGAGGCGATAGTCGTCCTCGAGGAGCCCCAACGTCAGAGTCCGGCGGACCACGGCCTTGGGATCGAGAACGGCCTCCCAACCGAACTTCCGGATCGGACCGTATGCGCCTGTCCCCAACGTGCTGGCGAAGTCGATCAGATAGTGCCGCAGGTGGTGTCCGCCCTCCTCGTGCTCGATCAGCACGTCGAGGGTGTTCTGCTGCTTGGTGTCGAAGTGGTTCACCCATTCGGCGAAGACCTTCAACCCTCGCAGCTCACGACGGCGCTGGTGCTTGATCCGATCGTTCGGGTCGTCCGACCGGGTTCCCAGGTAGTCGAAGGGACCGACCGGTCGCCCGGGCAGGAACCTGGACGCAACGGCGCGGTAGAGTCCCGACGGCAACTGTTCCACGCGAGCCAGGATCTCATCGATGTCGGCGTAGTTCATCGGCCGTTCACCCCCGCCGGGCAGATCGAGCGTGGCATCGGGAGAAACGGACAGGTTGTCGCGGCGGAAGAAGACTATGTCGTCCTCGGGCACCCAGTAACCGATCGCGTGGAACAAGCGCTGACTGATCACAGCGGCCGCCGTGGGCATCACCGGATACTCGACGGGCCCGAACTTGATGAGATAGCGTTGCCCCGTCGCGTCCACGATCGTGAAGCCCGGAGTCACTCCCTCGGTCTTGGCCGCAACGATGGTCCACCCTCCTTCCCGGGAAGGACCGTCGGTCGTGTTCGGCCCGCGGGCGACCTCGTCCGCGGTCATGGGGTAGAGGCCGATTCGATTCGTGAACCAGCTCGAGTTCGGGACCTCACCGAGACGATTCACATTCGGCGCCGGCTTGTCGGCGCTCACGGCAGGGGCCAAGCGGCGTAGGTTCCGCACGGGATTCAGGTAGTATCCCGCCGGACGGAACACCGTCTCGTTCGCGAAGTCGTAGAACAGGTTGGGATCGCGGGTCTCCACCGGCGTTTCGAAGGGACGGCGGTCGTCGTCGTACCACGCCACGGGAGCATCACGGAGACGTTCCGCGGCCCCGACGACGGGACTCAGCGAGAGAACCGCGACGAGGAGGACGAGAAGACGGTCAGCGCGTGGGAATGGGCTCTCGGCCATCGTAGTAGGCTCTCCGATCGTACTGGAAGGTCTGGGATCCGCTCAGGCGGAAGATGGTGTCCTCGTCGCTCAGTCCCACCTCGAACCGTCCGACGAATCCGTTGCCGATCGACCATCGGGTCCCGAAACCGTAGGAATGGGTCAACTCGTCCAGGGCGATCTCCTCACGATTACCGAAAACCTGTCCGACGTCGTAGAAGCCGTAGGCATCGAGCGTGTTCGCGCCCGGATCCCGGTAGTCCCAGATCGGGTAGCGGTACTCCACCGAGGCCCCCGTGATGCCCCGATCGCGGAAGCGGAAATCCTCGTAGCCCCGGAACAGGTCCGGATCGTCGTTGGTGAGGAGTCGATCGAAGTGGACGGCCTCACCGTTGCTGTCGATGAAGGAGTAGAACCCACGTAGAGCGACGGCCCGATCCCACCAGAGATCCATGAAGGCTTCGGCTTCTGCGCGGTAGTTGAAGAAGTCCGCCTGCGACTCGTCGTCGGGGGTGAAGTACCCGAGCTCGAGGCGCGTCACGGTACCGGACAGGGGCCGTCCGTCTCCGCGGGTCGTATCACGCAGGAGTCCGAGCGCGAAGCCGAGGCCGTCCGCCGGCTGCCCGAATCCAGTCGGGAGCCGGCCGTCGAAGGTGTCGCGAACGGACCGGTCGTCGCTCAACGGCCCCCGCGACCGCAGGGTCGTGTAGTTGAACTCGCCGACGAGCGATAGGTCGCCCGCCCCGAGCGTATGCCGGACTTCGGCACCGATCCACGCGACTTCGCGAGCATAGTAGCTCTCGGAGTCGTCGTCGGAACCCGGGCCGAGGCCGAAGAAGCGGGCTCGTCCCTGAAGCCGATAGCCTCCGCCGAACTCGATCGAGTTACCTTGGGGCGTGTCGAACAACATGCCCGCGTAGGCTCGACTGGACTCCCGGGACCCGATTTCCCCGCCGAACTTCAGGCGGTTCCCGGGTCGGCCGACGGCATCGTGGAAGAACGACAAGCCGAGCGTGGTCCCGCTCACCTGGCCCGCGGAGGCGCCGACCGAGAGACCCCACGGAAGGCCGATGGGAAACAGGAACCTGCGGACCTTGTGGATGACATCGGATTCGTCGACCCAGATCATGGTGGCCTTGGCGCCGGCACGGGCGACCTCGAACGGAGCCCGAACGACGAACCAGGCGCCGTCGACCGGATACTCCCACAGCGCACGCGGTGTGTCTTCGTAGCGGATTCGGGTCGAGTCGGCCGGAGCGGGGATCTCACCCCAGTAGCTCACCGTCGTGGCCGATTCGGGCTCCGAGGGCTCCGAGGGCTCCGTGGAAAGGGCGGAATGCGCCGGGATCGATGTCAGGAGGAGCAATAGACAGGGTGTCACGAGGCCTGCGTGCACGAGAAGTCCCCGATTTCCGGTATGGGGTTCACACATCGACCGAATCGCCCGATGATGCGAGGAGCCTAACGCATCGTGCAGGAGTTGCAATATGCTCCCCCCGGCGGTCCTCCGGATTGCTGGTTCTCCTGTCACGCACTGGAATGCCGACGCGGCCCTCGCCGTTGCATGCCGAACCTGTCACAGACGAGGTGATCCATGAGGAAACGATTCCTGCTCGTCCTACTCGTGGTTGCTCTCGGGCTCGCCGGTCCGGCTCTGGCCGGCGGGCTCGTGTCCGGCCCCTGGCCCACGAGCAGCGACCGGCCCGTGGAGCCGTGCCCGCATCCCTCGCTGGCCGAGCGTGCCGAGGAACTCGCCGCCGACCTCGACCGCGGCTTCCGCCTGGTCGTCTTCGGCGACCAGCGCGCCCTGGCCGACGGCGAGTGGCAGGCGATGAACCAGCTGATCCGCGCCCGCGAGGACCGCGAACGCCACGAGCTCCCGCTGCTCGGCGTGATCGACACCGGCGACATCGTCGACGACGGCAGCCACACCGACCAGTTCCACATGTTGACCGACATCCTGTCGCCCCTGCGAGGCTGGCCCTACCTGGTCGGCATCGGCAACCACGAGGTCGACAACAACCGCCCCGGGCCGGCGCGTCGGCACACCGTGGAGTATCTGGGGGGAATGATCGGCGACCTGCCCGACCAGGCCGAGGAGTTCGCCCTGCGCGAGAACCGCCTGTACTACCGTGTCGACGTCGGCGGCGTGCGGATCCTGTCCCTCGACACCAACGACCTCGTCTACGGCCCCGAGGGCGACCGCGCCGACGATCCCGGCCTCACCTACCGGGGGCGCAACCAGTTGCGCTGGTTGGTGGAGCAACTCGAGGACGACCGCGGAGCGCACACCACCGTGGTCCTCTGCCACCATCCCTTCGTACACTCCAGCCGCAAACACCGGGGGCAGGCCCGCAAGATGTGGAGCCTGCGCTACGGCGGACGCACCCTGCCCGAGATCCTCGCGGTTCACGACGTCGACCTGGTCCTCGTGGGCCACACCCACACCTACGAGCGCTTCCGCCTCACCCACCGCGACGGCGGCAGCTTCCAGGTGATGAACATCAGCGGTCGGCCGCGGAACAGCTTCGCCTGGTTCGGCGCCGACGCGCGACGGGCGCGGGACATCGCGGGCGTGGAGCGCGACTACTTCGCCGACGCGGGCTGGACGGGTCTCGACGTGTGGTCGATCGAACAGCTCGACGCCATGATCGGCGAGGAGGAGAACCAGTGGGCGGAGGTGCGGATCACGCCCGGGGGCGTCGAGGCCGAGGTGTTCTTCCTCGTGGACGAGGGCGCCGGCGGCGTGCGGCGCGGCGATGCGTTCGTGATCGAGTAGGGGCGTGCGCCGCAGGAGCGTAGCACGCGAAGGTCGGCGCGGTCGGCTTCCGATGAGCAAGCCCTCTTCGCCAACTTCCATCGGGCCGCGTCGCCGTCCTTCGTCCTCGGCGATGTAGGCACGGCCCGTCTCGCATTCCGAAGTAGCTGTCGCTGTCGTGGTCGCTGCCGGCCTCGTCCTTGTAGGTCCGGCTGAAGGTGACGCTGTAGAAGGCGCCGTTCTCGCCCGGGTTCTTCCAGATCGTGGCCTCGAGGTTGCCGTCTCTGAGGGTGTCGATGGGTGTGTTCGCCATGGGATGCTCCTTCGTTGGCGGTTGATATGCCTGGCCGAAAGGCGCGGCTCTCAGCGATCGGTGACAAGGGTTTGGCGCGGGCCGGCGCGCAGCGCCCACTCGGGCCCTTGCACCGAGAGCGGCTGCGCCAGGATCAAGGCATTTCCTCAACCCTCCCTCGAGAACGAGCTCACGTGCAACCGCGTCGAGACCTAGGGAGCCCTTTGGCCGCCAGAGCCACGCATTGACATGAATACCTTTTTGTGGTACTTTTTGGTATATAGTACTAGCTCAAGGGAGGCCACCATGACAAAGAACACAAGCATCACGCTCGGCGATCACTTCAACGAGTTCATCGGTGCACAAATCGATTCCGGACGATACGGCAACGCCAGTGAGGTCGTGCGGGCAGGACTGCGTCTGCTCGAAGAACATGAGCGGAAGGTCGAGGCCTTGCGTAAGGCGCTCGAGGACGGCGCAGAGAGCGGCGATGCCGGTCCTCTGGACTTCGACGAGATCCGACGCGCGGCGCGCGAACAGCTAGGTCTGCCATCGGCTCATGCGTAGATCGATCGTCAAGGACCGGGCCGCAGAAACCGACCTGGTCGAGATCTGGGTCTACTCCTATCAGACCTGGGGCGAAGCTCAGGCGGAACGCTACCTCTCAGCCTTGGAGAGCGGCGTCACGAGAATCGCGAGCGCCCCGGAGGCCGGCACCCCACGGCGCGAGCTTCGTGAGGGGTATTGGTCGAAGGCCGTCGAGCACCACGTGATCTTCTACACGTTCACGGAGGATGAGCTGCGGGTCCGGCGCGTGCTGCACGAAGTCATGGATGCGCCGCGGCATATCGAGACGGACGATCGGCTGCAGTAGGCGCAGCGTACGGCGCCAAGCGTTCCATGCCCTGATCACCGAGGGCGTGTTCCACGATCCGCGCAGTGCGACCCCCTCCTTCGAGTGGGTCGCCGGCTGGGACGTCGCGGCCATCGCCGAGCTGTTCCGACGCCGTGTCCTCGCCCGCCTGCGCCAGGCCCGACGCCTGCGAGAACACACCGAGCAGATGCTGCTGTCGTGGGAGCACTCGGGCTTCAGCGTGTGGGCCGGCGAGCCCATCCGGCCCGGCGACACCGAGCGGCAGGAGCACGTCGCCCGCTACGTCACCCGCGCCCCGTGCGTCTCGACGCCATCGAGCGCAAGGGTCAGGGCAAGGTCCTCGTCCAGACCCCCTACGACCCGCGCACCGGGCAGCGCACCCTCGAGCTCGACGACCTCGAACTCATCCGGCGGCTGTGCGCGCAGATCCCTGCTCCACGTCAGCACCTCGTTCGTTACTTCGGGTGGTATTCGTCACGTGCGCGCGGCGATCGCGCCCGGAGGAAGAGCGGAGAAGGCGACAGTGGTGCGCCGCGCTCCGAGGTCCGCACCGACACCGAACACCGGGACGACTCCCCCGCCGCGAGGTCGCGGCGTCGGAGTTGGGCGCGTCTCCTGCGCAGGATCTTCGAGATCGACCCGCTGCTCTGCCCCCAATGTGGCGTCGAGATGAAACGTGTCGCCGTGATCCAGGACGTCGGCGTCGTCGACCGGATCCTCGCCCACCTGCGCCGCATCGGTGGCAACGATCCGTGGGAAGGGACCGCGCAACGCGGGCCGCCAGCGGGTGTGCCGGGGAGCGCCGACACGCATGGATCCAGCGTCGTCACGGGCGAAACCGAGCGCTGTGCCGACACTACCGAGGAAGTGTCCAAGGGCCGTTCCGAGGAGACGCGGCTCGAGAAGATGCCGCGCTTGCAGCGCTCACTCGACGGTTAGAACGACTTTCCCACGGTGCTCCGCGCGCAGGAAGTACGCCAGCCGCTCTCGCAGCTCGGAAAAGGGGTAAGGACCATCGATCCGCGGCTTGAGCACGCCTTCGACGGCGAGGTCCCGGAATTTCGCGAGCCCGTAGTTGATCTCCTGTGCCACGACGATCAGCCGCCTGCC
This sequence comes from Candidatus Krumholzibacteriia bacterium, assembly GCA_035268685.1. Lineage (NCBI taxonomy): Bacteria > Candidatus Krumholzibacteriota > Candidatus Krumholzibacteriia > Candidatus Krumholzibacteriia bacterium. Next base: position 27,896 of record DATFKK010000069.1, read on the forward strand.
GCCCAGCGGGCGTTTGAGAAGCCCGAGAATCGCCAGCGCGAAGAACCGGGGCATGGAACCGCCGACGGTGACGTAGCGCCCGCTCGGTTTCAGCGCGCGCAGGTAGGCAGCGGGCCAGCGTTTCGTCCTCGTGTCCAGTATCAGGTCGTAGCGCGAGCCGGTACGAGTGAAGTCGGTCCGGCGATAGTCGAGCACCTCGTCGAACCCGGCGTCCCGCATGTCCGGCAACTTCGATGCAGAGTCGACACCGGTAATCCGCACCGAACGACGTTTCCTGAGTAGCTGTAGCGCCAGTATTCCCATTCCACCGCCGGCGCCGTTGATCAAGATTTCCATGCCGTCAGCGGGCTCCCCAGCCTCGATGGACTGCAGGGCGAGCGTTCCGGCCTGGGGCAGGGCCGCAGCGTCAACGAAATCCATCTCTGACGACATGCGCGCCAGCGCCGACTCGTCGCAACACACGTACTCGGCGAACCCTCCGAACGTACCCGTCAAGTCACCGAAGACGCGGTCGCCGGGCCTGAATCGACCGACACCCGGCCCTACCGAATCGACTTCACCGGCGATGTCACAGCCGGGTATCGGATACTTCGGTCGGCGCAGCCCGGTGAATAACCTCACGAAGAGCGGCTTGCCGGTGATCAGCGCGTAATCGGTGTCATTGAGACCGATCGCACGAATCCGCACCCGGACCTCTCCCGCTGCTGGCTCGGGAACGGGCACCTCCTTGATCTCGAGATTTTCGAGGTCCCCGTATCGCGAAACAACGCCAGCCTGCATTGTGCGTCCCCGTTCGAAACAAGAGCATCGAGAATAGGAGATAACACCACCATTTCCAAGTGCCCTCTGAAAAGCCAGGAACGCAAGCAGTTAGTGCACCATCTCTTCTGTAAATCCGCTCAGCCTGCAGCCTCGGCAACGAGAGCTTGAGCAGGTGGGCCACGTCGTGTCTCTTGTTGGTGAGTCTCAAATCATCAACAAGGAGAGTACGATCATGACCCACCCCGAGCAGCATACGGCGATCCAGAGCGCGTTGGAAGCCCTCGTCGAGGAAGGCTTCGACGGAATGGCCACGGCGATGCAGATTCTCTTCAACGAGGCGATGAAGATCGAGCGTAGCCAGTTCCTGGACGCGGCACCGAACGAGCGTACGGAGACGCGCCGGGGCTACGCGAACGGCTTCAAGCCGAAGACCGTGAAGAGCCGGATCGGAGAGATCGCGCTGCGGATTCCGCAGGTGCGCGAGGCCGAGGCGCCGTTCTACCCGCAATCGCTCGAGCGCGGGCTGCGTAGCGAGCGTGCTCTGAAGCTCTCGATCGCAGAGATGTACGTCCAGGGCGTGTCGACGCGCAAGGTGAAGGCGATTGCCGAACAGCTGTGTGGCACGGAGATCAGCTCGGTCGAGGTGAGTCGTGCCGCGAAGCTCCTGGACGAGGAGCTGAGCGCCTGGCGCGAGCGCGAGCTCGGCGCCATTCCCTACCTGGTCCTCGACGCGCGCTACGAGAAGGTCCGCTACGCCGGCAGCGTGGTCGACTGTGCCGTGCTGATCGCGAAAGGCATCCGGCCGGACGGGAAGCGCACGATTCTGGGTACGAGCGTGTCGCTGAGCGAGGCCGAGGTCCACTGGCGTGCGTTCCTGGAGTCGCTCCAGGACCGCGGGATGCACGGCGTCGAGCTCGTCGTGAGCGACGATCACGCGGGCATCAAGGCGGCTCTGAAGGCCCGTCTGACCGGCGTGCCGTGGCAGAGATGCCAGTTTCACCTGCAGCGCAATGCAGCGGCCTACGTCGCGAAGAAGGATCAGCGGGCGGCAGTGGCTGCGGACATTCGCGGGGTGTTCAATGCGTCGACTCGAGTGCAGGCCGAGGAGATGCTACGCCAGGCCGTCACGAAGTACCGCAAGAGCGCACCGAAGCTGGCCGAGTGGATGGAGACCAACATCCCGGAAGGCCTGACGGTGCTCGACGAGAAGCTCAACCTGAGCGAGGTCGCGCGTCGCCGCCTCCGGACGACGAACGGTCTCGAACGCGTGAACAAGGAGATCAAGCGACGCACACGCGTCGCAACGCTGTTTCCGAACGAGCAGTCCCTACTGCGGCTGGTGAGCGCCCTGCTGATGGAGATCAGCGAGGAGTGGGAGACCGGCCGCGTCTACATCGCCAACGAGGACGGCGACTCGGCTTGAGGGAATTTACAGAAGAGGGGTTGCTCTATCC